>JAKAMA010000147.1 GCA_021813085.1 Chloroflexota bacterium
GAACCTGCGGCTGTTCGTGCCGCCGGCGCTCGTGCTGGGGATCGGCGGCTCCGCGGCGCTGATGCGCCTGGTGCGGACGACGATGCTCGAGGTGTTGCGCAGCGACTACATCCGCACGGCGCACGCGAAGGGGCTGAGCCAGCGGACCGTGATCATCGGCCACGCGCTGCGCAACGCGGCAACGCCGATCCTGACGGCGCTGGGCATGGCGTTCGTCACCATCTTCGGCGGCTCGATCATCGCCGAGCAGATCATGAGCCTGCAGGGGCTGGGGCAGTGGTTCTTCGCCTCGACGGTGCTGCGCGACTTGCCGGTGGTGCAGTTCCTGGCGGTCTACACGGCGGCGGTGGTGATCATCGTGAACCTGATCGTCGACCTCTCGTACGCGGTGGTCGACCGGCGCGTGAGATACAACTGATGGCCACGCTCGCCGAGCGCGGCATCGCGCCGGGCAGGGAGGCGTGGGAGTATCCGCGGGAGCGGCCGCTCCTGGCGCGGCTCCGGCGGCTTGCCGCGAAGAACCCCGTCGGCACGGTCGCGCTGCTGATCGTGGTGGCGTTCTTCGTGCTCGGCGTCATCGGGCCGTACGTGGCGCCCTACGACCCACAGGCGTTCGACCGCTACGCGCGGCTCCAGGGGCCCTCGGCGGCGCACTGGTTCGGCACGAACGCAAAGGGCCAGGACATCTTCAGCCGGGTGCTCGTCGGCGCCCGGGTGTCGATGACGTTCGGGCTGGTGATCATGTTCTTCGGGTTCATCCCGGGGGCGGTGCTGGGGATCATCTCGGGCTACGCGGGCCGCTGGCTCGATTACCTGATCCAGCGGTCGAGCGAGGCCTGGACCGCGTTCCCGCAACTGGTACTCGTGCTGACCTTCCTGAGCGCATTCGGGCCGGGGCTGCGCAACGTCTCGATCGTGATCGCGATCGGCGCGCTGTTCGGCGGCTCGCGGCTGCTGCGTGCGCTCGCGCTCGTCGAGAAGCACAAGGAGTACGTGGCGGCGGCGCGCTCGACCGGGGCGACGGAGTTCCGGGTGCTCTGGCGGCACGTGGTGCCGAACATCATGCCGTACATCCTGGTGGGGATCAGCAGCGTCTTCGCGGTGGCCGTGCTGGCCGAGGCGGTGCTCAGCTATCTCGGCCTGGGGCTGTCGCCCGGCACGCCGGGGTGGGGGATCGACCTCGCCTCTTCGCTGGGGAGCGCCCAGCACTATCCGCACCTGGTGATCTTCTACGGCGGCGCGATCAGCCTTGTCGTGCTGGGGTTCAACCTGCTCGGCGACACGCTGCGCGACATCCTGGACCCGCGCCTGCGCGGCAGCCGCTGATCTGTCGCCGCCCGCGGGCGCCCGGTACCCTGCACGCGTGGCTGACGAACGCTTCTACCCGCCGCTGAACTTCGCGTCACTCGATGCCGAGGACGCCGCCTTCGACCGCGCGCGCGCGGTCGTGCTGCCGGTGCCGTACGACTCGACGGTGACGGCACGCGCGGGCGCCCGCGACGGGCCGCGCGCGATCATCGAGGCGTCGGCGGACATGGAGCTGTACGACGTCGCGCTCGGCAGCGAGCCGTGGCGCCACGGCATCCACACGCTGCCGGAGCTGGCGCCGCACACCGGCTCGCCGGAGGCGATGATCGACCGTATCGACGAGGTCATCGGCGAGCTGATCGACGCGGGCAAGTTCGTCGTGACGCTTGGCGGCGAGCACACCGTGGCGGTGGGCGCGGTGCGCGCGCACGCGAGGCGCCGGCCCGGGCTTTCGGTGCTGGCGTTCGACGCGCACTCCGACCTGCGGGACGCGTACCTGGACTCGAAGTACAACCACGCCTGCACGCTGCGCCGCGCGCTCGAGGTCGCGCCGGTGACGCAGGTGGGGCTGCGCAGCGCCTCGGCCGAGGACGCGGCGCTGATCCGCGATCGGGGCCTGGCGTTCTACTCGCCGGGGGCCTTCCGCGCCGCCGGCCCGCGGGAGGTCGCCGGGCGGCTGAGCGATGACGTGTACATCACCATCGACCTCGACTGCTTCGACCCGTCGGAGATGGCGGCGGTGGGTACGCCGGAGCCTGGCGGGCTGCGCTGGGACGAAGTATCGGACCTGCTGGTGGCGGTGACGCGAGAGAAGCGCGTCGTGGGCTTCGACGTGACGGAGCTGTCGCCGTCGCTGGGCCCGCGTTCGTGCGCGCAGCAGGCGGCGAAGCTCGCGTACCGGCTGATCGGCCTGGCGCTCGACGACCGGCCAGCGACGGACAGCGCTCCGCGCCGGTCCGCGGCCAGGACGTCCGCTGATGCCTGACGCGAAGGGCCGCCGCCAGGCCCGTCCGGGCAAGCGCCGCAGCCGCCAGCGCGCACGCCCCGAGCGCGGCGCAGCGCCGCGCTCCGGCACCGGCATGAGCGCGACCGCACCGCCGGTGCAGCCGCGGCGCGCAGGTGCGAGTGCGTCGCCGCCCTCGCGCCTGCCGTCGCCGACGGCGCGCGCCACCGGGTTCATGATCGCGCTCGTCACGGCGTTCCTGGCGGTGGTGATGATCAAGGACGCCCTGACGCACGCATCGGGCGCTTCGGCTGCGATCCAGGTCGTCGGTGGCCTGCTGCTCGTCCTGCTCGCGCTGGCGGTCGGGGCGCTGGTGCTTGTGCCGGGACGTGTGCGGGCGTTGTTCCGGCGGCGGTAGTCGGCAGAGATCGCCCGGGCGCTACAGATGTGACCTGTCCGCCCGTCCTGAACGGCCAGCACCACCCGCCCGTCGCGAAGGAGCTTCGGACACCGGCTGCGCTGACCGCCACGAGCTCGCGGACCTGGTGGCGCCGCGAGCGCGGCGGGGGCGCGGCGCCCGCCCCGCTCGCGCTGCGCTGGCCTTCCGGGGCGGCAGTCGCGTCGGCCGGACGCATAGCGTTCATCCGTGGGCCGTCCGGCGGAACTGGTCACGCCGGTCGATGCGCCCGGCGTTCGCGGACGACTGGCCGGAGACAGTCACTGGGGTGATCCCGTATGGCGTGCGCACCGCAGACGCATTGTCGTGGTAGCACCTTTCGGGCAACGCACGGCCGGCCGATACTACCGATGCGAAGACTCGCGAACGCAACCCGCAGGGGCGGTGAGGAGGCAGCACATGATCCAGGAGCAGGCCCAGGCATCGGACGTGGGCGTCGGGTTCGGCGAGCGGTTCGTCGCGTACCTGATCGACTTCGTCATCCTCGTTGTCATCGACATCGTATTGAGGCTCGTCCTGGGCACGCCCGGGGCACTGATCGGAATCATCGTCGGCATCGCCTACTTCGTCGGCTTCTGGATGGCGCAGGGCGCGACGCCGGGCAAGATGATGCTGGGGCTCAAGGTCGTGCGCCAGGACGGTGCGCCGATCGATGGCTCGACCGCGCTGCTGCGCTACGTCGGCTACATCGTCTCCAGCATCCCGATCGGCCTCGGCTTCCTGTGGATCATCTGGGACCCGCGGCACGAGGGCTGGCACGACAAGATCGCCAGGACGCGCGTCATCAAGATCGGTTAGGCCGCCCGCGACCGGCGTATGCGCGGAAGGGCCGCCCCCGGCGGGGCGGCCCTTCGCGTCGATAGCCCGCCGCGTTCCGCTACACCTTCAGCTCGTCGGCGACCAGCTCGCGGTGGTAGTCGGCGTCGCCCCACGCCAGCTCCGCCGCCTTCTGACGCCGGAAGTAGAGCTGGATCTTGTAGTCCTTCGTGAAGCCGATGCCGCCGTGGATCTGCTGCCCGTGCGCCACGACGCGCCGCGTCGCTTCGCTGCACCAGGCCTTCGCCATGTGCACGTTCAGGTCGGCGTCCGCCTCGTCCTCGTCGACCGACCACGCCGCCCGGTACATGATGAAGCGCGCCCCATCGACGTCCGTCACCATGTCCGCGGCCTTGTGCTGGATCGCCTGGAAGGAGCCGATCGGCCGGCCGAACTGGATGCGGTCCTTCGCGTACTGGACGCTGATCTCGAAGTCCATCTGCGCCAGGCCGACGAGGTACGCGCACTCGATGACGGTCGCCTTGCGCTGCACCTTCTGGAACGCCGCCCAGCCGCCGGCGATGATGCTTGCCTTCGGGACGCGGACGTTCTCGAACTTCACCTCCGCCTGCTTGTCGGCGGCGATGGTCTTGAGCTGCGTCTGGCTGATGCCGGCCGTCTTCGCATCGACGATCACCATCTCGATGCCCTGCTCGCCCTTTGTGCCGGGGCGGCGCCCAACGACGGTCATGTAGTCGGCGACGTTGGCATCGCGGATGAACAGCTTGGTGCCGTTCAGCACGAGGTCGTCTCCGGCTTCCTTCACCTCCAGCGACACGCCCTCGGCGTCGAAGCGCGCCGACGGCTCGGTGAAGGCGAGCGTCCAGATCGTGTCGCCGCTGGCGATCCGCGGCAGGGCATACTTCTTCTGCTGTTCCGTGCCCCCTTCGAGCAGCGGCAGCACACCGCCGACCTGCGTCGAGATGAACGGTCCCGGCACGAGCGCGCGACCGAACTCCTCGATCAGGATGATCAGGTCGAGGAATCCGAAGCCGGCACCGCCGTACTGGTCGGGGATCAGCAGCCCCTGCCAGCCCTGCTCGGCCATCTTCTTCCACAGTGTGGGCGAGTAGCCCTTCTCGTCCTCTTCCATCTCCCGGACGAGCGTCTCCGGGCACTCCTTCTCGAGGAAGTCGCGCGCGGCGTTCTTGAGCAGCTCCTGCTCTTCAGACAGTCCCAGGTCCATGTATCCACCTTTCCGCAATCGATTGCTCTGTCACCGCGCACCCGCGGTCCGTCCCGATGCTTGCCTTCGCTGCGCCGGAGCCCGGACGCCGGACGTCGGAGCCCCACATTCTCCAACGTCCCGCCTCTCACCTCCAGCGCGACGACACTACGCCATACACCCCTCCACCATCACGTCGCCGTCCCCGCTCCCGCTCCCGGTGCATCTTGTTGAGCCTCCGCGAGCTCCTGCCGGTGCAGGGCGGCGGCCCACTGCGGCCACAGGAGGAAGATCGCGGCGGTCACCACGGCCGGCCACGCCGCCCACTGCAGGTATTCCGTCTTGAAGGCGTGCCACTTCGTCAGCCGGTGCGTCTCCAGGCACGCCGCCGTCGCCGCCTTCACCTGCGACTGCGCCACATCCCGGTCGGCGATCCCCTGCTGCACGGCGATCTGGTGCCGGAAGTCGGCGCAGTTGTTCTGCGTCGCGCCGGCGCCGATCACGCCCGTCGTGTACAGCAGCGTGCCCAGCCCGAGCATCGCGCCGTAGATGGCGAGCGCGACACCCGCTGCGATGCCAAGACGCTTCATTGCTGTGCACCGTGCACAGATGACCGATGACACTTCTGTATGCGGCCACCTCCAACCTCTAACATCCAACATCCAACATCCATCAGGCCCTCCACCCTCCAGTGGGCCATTGCGCACATCACCCTCTTGGCAAGCCGAGCCCGCGCTGCGCGATGACGCTGCGCTGGATCTCGCTCGTGCCGCCGGCGATCGTCGCGCCGACAGCGATGCGGTACCAGGCCTCGAAGCGGCCGCCGAGCGGCGCGTGCGGCGAGCCCGCGCCGAGCTGGCCGTGCAGCCCCGCGACCTTGATGCCGGTCCGCGCGATGCGCTGCGCCAGCTCCGACGCGAACAGCTTGGTGATCGATGCCTCCTGGTTCGGGATCAGGCCCTTCGCCTGCATCGTCACGACGCGATAGGAGAAGATGATCGCCACTTCGGTCTCAATCGCCCGCTCGACGACCTCGTACCGCACCGCGGGCCAGGCGCCGTCGGCGCGCCGGTGCGCCTGGGCGTACTCCGCGATCTGCCGCACGAGCATCTGCAGGCTGACGGCGTTGATGATGCCCGAGCGCTCGAAGTCCAGCGTCGTCGTCGCCACGTACCAGCCGCGGTTCAGTTCGCCGAGCAGGTCCTTCTTCGGCACGCGGACGTTGTCGAAGAAGACCTCGTTGAAGCTCGGCGTGTCCGCCATGTTGGTCAGCGGCCGCACGGTGACGCCCGGCGACTTCATGTCGAGCAGGAAGTAGCTGATGCCCTTGTGCTTTGGCGCCTCCATGTCGGTGCGCGCGAGCAGCATCATGCGCTGCGCGCGGTGGGCCCCCGACGTCCAGATCTTCTGGCCGTTGATGATGAAGTCGTCGCCGTCCCGCACGGCGCGCGTCTGCAGCGACGCCAGGTCGGAGCCGGCGCCCGGCTCGCTGAAGCCCTGGCACCAGAACGTCTCGCCGGAGAGGATGCCCGACAGGTGCTCGCGCTTCTGCTCTTCCGTCCCGTGCACGATGATCGTCGGCCCCGCGAGGCCGATGGCGAGGAAGTTTGGCCGCGGCGCCGACGCGCGCGCGATCTCCTCGTTGAAGACGAACTGCTGCATCACGCTGAGGCCGGCACCGCCGTACTCCTTCGGCCACGCCGGCGCCACCCAGCCGCGCTTCGCGAGC
>JAKAMA010000148.1 GCA_021813085.1 Chloroflexota bacterium
AGGGGCGTCTTCGCCGGCCTGCCGTCGCCGATCGAGGCGACGCGCTACCACTCGCTCGCCATCCAGCCCGGCACCGTGCCGGACGTGCTCGAGGTGAGCGCGCGTAGCGAGAGCGGCGTCATCATGGGGGTGCGCCACCGGACGCTGCAGGTCGAGGGCGTCCAGTTCCACCCGGAGTCGATCCTGACCGTCGATGGCAAGGCGATCCTCCGGAACTTCCTCGCGATGTGATATCATGATGTCGTGATATCACGATATCAGGAGGTGTGAGCATGAAGCGGCTGCTCGTGAGCATGGACGAAGAACGCTATGAAGACCTCCGGCGCCTCGCCTTCGAGAAGAAGGCGCCCATGGCCGACCTCGTCCGCTACGCGCTGGAGAAGGTGTTCGAGGACCAGCTAGACCGTATCGGCGGTGAGCGCGGACTCGAGGAATACCTGCGGGATCCATCGGGGACGATGACGATCGAGGAGTACATGGAGAGCAGGGGCATTGAGATACCGCGTCGACGTTCCCCGAAGACAGCTGCGAGCCCTCGACCGTCTGCCAACGGCCGAGCGGGCGCGCGTGGCCCGCGCGATCAAGGGCCTCGGCGAAAACTCGCGGCCGCGCGGCGTTAAGAAGATGGCGGGAAGCGTGCTCTGGCGCATTCGCATCGGCGAATACCGTGTGCTGTTCACAATCTCGGACAGGCAGCGCGTGGTGTCGGTCACCGAAGTCGTCAGGCGCACAACACACACCTATGACTAACACCGCACCCTTCACCATCCGCGACGCCCTCGCGCGGCTCATCGAGCGCGACGACCTCAGCGAAGCGCAGGCCGCCGCCTGCATGGAAGAGCTGATGACCGGCGCCGCGACGCCGGCGCAGTTCGCCGCCTTCGTCACCGCCCTCCGCATGAAGGGGGAGTCCGTCGACGAGATCGCGGGCATGGCGCGCGTCATGCGCGAGAAGGCGAGCCGCATCGAGGTGACGGGGCCCGTGCTCGACACCTGCGGCACCGGCGGCGACCAGAGCGGCTCCTTCAACGTCAGCACGTGCGCCGCCTTCATCGCCGCCGGCGCCGGCGCGCGCGTCGCCAAGCACGGCAACCGCGCCATGACGTCGCAGTGCGGCAGCGCCGATGTGCTGGAGGCGCTCGGCGCGAAGATCGACCTGGCGCCGCAGCAGGTCGCCGCCTGCATCGAGCGCGCCGGCATTGGCTTCATGTTCGCGCAGACGTTCCACCCGGCGATGCGCCACGTCGCGCCGTCGCGGCGCGAGATCGGCATCCGTACCGTGTTCAACATGCTCGGCCCGCTGACCAACCCCGCCGGCGCGACGATGCAGGTCGTCGGTGTCGCGCACGCGCAGCTCGTCGAGAAGGTCGCGGCCGTGCTCGCCCGCCTCGGCAGCCGGCGCGCGCTCGTCGTCCACGGCGACGACGGGTTCGACGAGCTGAGCATCAGCGGCCCATCGACGGTCGCGCAGCTCTCTGATGGTGCGGTGCGGACCTACCGCGTGACGCCGGAGGACGCGGGGCTCGCCCGCCACGACATCGGCTACCTGCGCGGCGGCACGCCCGGGCAGAACGCCACCGAACTGCGTCTGGTGCTCGAAGGCGCTCCCGGCCCGCTGCGCGATTTCAGCCTGATCAACGCCGCGGCGGCGCTCGTCGCATGGGGCGCCGCCGCGGATCTCGCGGCCGGCGTGCGCGTGGCGGCGGAGAGCATCGACTCCGGCGCCGCGAGCGCCAAGCTCGACGCGTTCGTCGCCGCGACGAACGCCGTCTGATCGGAGTCCAGCCGGCATGCCCGATGACATCATCACCCGGATCGTCGCCGACAAGCGCGTCGAGGTCGAAGCGCGCAAGCAGCGCGAGCCTCTCGACGCGCTCCGGCGCCGCCAGGAGCGTATCCCCACCGAGCAGTGGAGCCTCGTGCGCTCCATCCTCGAAGGCCCGCGCGGGCCCAGCACCGGCGGCAAGCGCATGCAGCTCATCGCCGAGATCAAGAAGGCGACGCCGTCGAAGGGCCGCCTCGTGCCGGTGCTCGAACACCGCGCGATGGCGCGCACGTACACGATCGGCGGCGCCGCCGGCATCTCGATCCTCACCGAGTCGAAATACTTCCAGGGATCGATCGACTTCCTCGGCGAGTGCCGCGTCAGCATCGATGGCTACTACCCCGGTGGCCGCCCGGCCATGCTGCGCAAGGACTTCATCTTCGACCCCTACCAGATCTACGAGTCGCGCGCCTACGGGGCGGACGCCGTCCTGCTCATCGTCTCGATCCTGGCGGACGACGAGTTGCCGCGGCTCGTCGCCCTCGCGCACGAACAGCAGCTCGAGTGCCTCGTCGAGGTGGCGAACGAGCGAGAGGTCGAGCGCGCGCTGGCCGTCGAGAGCGACCTCATCGGCATCAACAACCGCGACCTGCGCACGTTCAAGGTCGACCTCTCCGTGACCGGGCGGCTGCGGCCGCTGATCCCCCAGGACCGCGTGGTGGTGGCACTCAGCGGCATCCACAACCGCTCCGACACGGAGCGCATGGCGCAGGCCGGCGTCCACGCCGTGCTCGTCGGCGAGGCGCTGGTGACCGCGAAGGACGTGCGCGAGAAGATGCGGGAGTTCCTGATCTGATGCTGCTGGTCGTCCAGATGCACGGCGAGCCGGGCAGCGGCAAGAGCACGCTCGCGCGCGCCCTCGGCCCGGCGCTGCACGCCGTCGTGCTGGACAAGGACATCGTGAAATCGGCGCTCCTGCGCGCTGGCGTCAGCGAAGCGCTGGCGGGGCCCGCATCATACGAGGCGTATTATGGCGTCGCGGCGAGCCTGCTGCGGCAGGGCTTATCCATCGTGCTCGACAACCCGGTCTATTGGCCGATCGCGCTCGAGAAGTCGCGCGGACTCGCGATGGACGCTGGCGCCTGCTACACGCTGATCGAGTGCGCGTGCCCCGACCGCGCCGAACTGCTGTGCCGCCTGCGGACGCGTGCCGCGATGGCGTCGCAGCCGCGCGAGCCGCTCGACCTCGACGAGCACCCCGGCGCCGTCGTCGTCACCACCCGCGAGCCACGGTTGGTGCTCGACACAACGCGCCCACTCGACCACCTCGTCCAGTCCACCGTCGCGTACATCGAGGCCCAATCCGCCGCGCCCAGCGCCCTAGCCGCGCCCGCGACTCCCCCTCTCCCATCTTGGGAGAGGCCAGACGGCCCGTCCGGGGGGCCGGGGGGTGAGGGCCCATGACGCGCGTCAAGATCTGCGGCTGCATGCGCGCCGCCGACGCCGTCGCCGCGGCAGAAGCCGGCGCCGACTTCATCGGCATCGTCTTCGCCGAAAGCCGCCGCCGCGTCGCGCTCGAGGATGCCGCGCAGATCGCCGCCGCGGTGGGCGCGCCGCTGCGCGATGTCGAGCAGAGCGACCCGCCTCCCGCGCACCGCGCGCGCTTCGACAGCGTCGAGGCGTGGTTCGCCCACGGCGCCGAAGCGCTCGACCGCCTGCTCGCGCGCAAGCGGCCGCTCGTCGTCGGCGTGTTCGAGGACCAGCCGATCGAAGAGGTGGACGAGATCGCCGACGAGGCCGGACTCGACCTGGTGCAGCTCAGCGGTGACGAGCCGTGGGGCGACTGCCTGCTCGCCAACCGCCAGGCGATCAAGGTGGTGCGCCCGCGCCCCGGCATGAGTGCGGACGACCTCATGCGCCGCATCGAGCCCGGCGCCGCGCTGGCCGTGATGCTGGACCCGAGCCGCGGTACCGGCACCGCCGGCGACCGTGCGGCCGCCCGCGCGCTGGCGGCGCGCATGCCCGTGTGGCTCGCCGGCGGCCTGGCGCCGGACACCGTCGCCGCCGCGGTCCGCGACGTGCGCCCGTGGTGTGTCGACGTCTCGACCGGCGTCGAGACCGTCGGCGCGAAGGACCCGGCGAAGATCGCCGCCTTTATCCGCGCCGTGCGCGAGGCAGGCTGATGCCGCACGATCGGAGCGGCGGAGCACCGCCGCCGGAAGGGCGTTCGCCCGCCCGTAAGGACAGGTCTTCAGACCTGTCCGCCCCGGCGGCGATCCGCAGCACCAGCAAGGACAGGTCTTCAGACCTGTCCTTCCCTCGCGTACGGCCGCCAGTCGGCACCAGGCGCACCAGCTACCCGCGGCGCAGACCATCGCCGAGATTGAGCGGCTTCAACTACACGGGCGGTCACGCCTATCACGTTGTGTTTCTCACCGATCGTCGAGCGCCGCATTTCGCCTATCGCAGGTGGGCCGAAGCAGCCGCCGACGAACTCGGCGGCGCCGCGACGCGTACGGGATTCGGCCTCAAAGCGTACTGCGTCATGCCTGATCACATCCACGTGCTCATCGAAGGTGATGCGGCGCTCGGCTCAGACCTGCGTCGGTTCGCGCACAGCTTCAAACAACAGTTGGGGTTCAGATTCAAGCAGGCCACCGATCTCACGCTCTGGCATCGTAGCTACTATGATCACGTTGTCCGGCCCGACGAGCCGCTCGACGCGCACACCGCATACATCATCGGCAACCCGGTGCGCGCGGGCCTGGTCGACACAGTCGATGCGTGGCCGTTCTCGGGCCCGCGAGACCTGATCGCTGGCCACGGAGAGACGGACAGGTCTGAAGACCTGTCCTTACGGCTCGTCGTGGCCCGACTCGAAGCGTCATTCGAAGGGATGCCTCATTATGACCACCACACCGCTCCCTGACGCCCTCGGCCACTTCGGGCCCTACGGCGGGCGGTACGTGCCCGAGACGCTGATGGTCGCGCTCGATGAGCTGACCGCCGCCTTCCACCAGGCGCGCGACGACGAGACCTTCCGCCTCGAGCTGGACCACCTGCTCCGCACCTACGTCGGCCGCCCGACCGCGCTCTACTTCGCCGAGCGCCTGACCGGGCGCCTCGGCGGCGCGCGCATCTACATCAAGCGCGAGGACCTCGCGCACACGGGCGCGCACAAGATCAACAACGCCATCGCGCAGGGGCTGCTGGCGAAGCGCATGGGCAAGCACAAGGTCTTCGCCGAGACCGGCGCCGGCCAGCACGGTGTCGCCACCGCCACCGTCTGCGCGATGCTCGGCATGGAGTGCACCGTGTTCATGGGGGCCGAAGACGTGCGCCGCCAGTCGCTCAACGTCTTCCGCATGAAGCTGCTCGGCGCCCGCGTCGAGGTCGTCGAGAGCGGCTCGCGCACCCTGAAGGACGCGATGAACGAGGCGATCCGCGGCTGGGTCACGCACGTGCGCGATACCTACTACCTGATCGGCAGCGCCGCCGGCCCGCACCCCTACCCGGAGCTGGTGCGCGAGTTCCAGTCCGTTATCGGCCGCGAGGCGCGGGCGCAGATCCTCGAAGCGGAGGGCCGCCTGCCGGACTACCTCGTCGCCTGCGTCGGCGGTGGCAGCAACGCCATCGGCCTCTTCCATCCGTTCGTCGAGGACGCGGGCGTGAAGTTCATCGGCGTCGAGGCCGCAGGCGAGGGCCTCTCCACCGAGCGCCACGCCGCGACGCTGTCGAAGGGCCGCCCCGGCGTCCTGCACGGCTCGAAGTCATACCTCCTGCAGGACGAGTGGGGACAGGTGAAGGAGGCGCACAGCATCTCCGCCGGCCTCGACTACCCCGGCGTCGGCCCCGAGCACAGCTTCTACAAGGACAGCGGCCGCGCCGAGTACGTCGCGATCACCGACCAGGAAGCGCTCACCGGCTTCAAGCTGCTCAGCGAGACCGAGGGCATCATCCCCGCGCTCGAGCCCTCGCACGCCATCGCCTACGTCGCGCAGTTCGCGCCGGCGCTGCCGAAGGACGCCCTGCTCGTCCTCGGCCTCTCCGGCCGCGGCGACAAGGACATTAACACCGTCATCGAGGCGCTCGGCGCCGGCGGATAGCAGTTCCACATCGACGGGCGGTGCCATCCCCGCGGATGAACATCACCCGTCCACTCGTAGCGCGGGCCTTTCAAAGCCCGCGCGAGTCCCGGGCGCCTGACCAGGGGGACAACAACAGGGGGCGCACCCGTGCGTCGGGTGCGCCCCCTGTCCGTTGCGATGGATGCGCGGCGCTTACTGCGTGGTCGCCGCCGCTACCGGCTTGCCGCAGTTGCTGCAGAACTTCTGCCCGTCCGCGACGCCCGCGCCGCACTCGATGCAGTGCCGCGCAACGCCGTTCGCGGCCGGCGCCGCCTGCGTGTCCTGGCCGGCGGGCGGCAGCGCCGATGCCTGTGTCTGCCCCGGCTGGTCCTCGTCGTCCCGCGTCGCCTTGCGGAACTCCTTGATGCTGCGCCCGAGCGAGCCGCCGATGTCCGCGGCCTTGCCCGGACCGAACAGCAGCAGCACGATCACCGCGATGATGAGTAGTTCAGGTACGCCCAGATCTGGCATGGCCTTCGATCTCCCGTCCAGCCT
>JAKAMA010000149.1 GCA_021813085.1 Chloroflexota bacterium
TGCACGGCTACACGCACGTGACGACGCTCGAGGGCGTGAAGCAGGTGCTCGCGATGGGGCCCGCGGCGTCGCAGGTCGCGATCAAGCAGCTCGGCACGAACGGCGGCGGCTTCTTCAACGCCAATTCGGCGACGCCGTTCGAGAATCCGACGCCGTTCTCGAACTTCCTCGAAGTCGTGGCGATCCTCCTGATCCCGGCGGGGCTGACCTACACGTTCGGCAAGATGGTGCATGACACACGCCAGGGCTGGGCCATCTTTGCCGCGATGTCGGTGCTCTTCCTGGCGGGCGCCTTCTTCACCTACGGCGCCGAGCAGGCGGGCAACCCGACGCTTGCGCGCCTGGGCGTTGACCAGTCGTACCACACGGGCCAGCAGGCCTCCGCCGGCGGCAACCTCGAGGGCAAGGAGGTGCGCTTTGGCATCGCCGACTCGTCGATATGGGCGGTCGCGACGACGGACGCGTCGAACGGCTCTGTGAACGCGATGCTCGACAGCTACACACCGTTCGGCGGGTTGATCCCGTTGTTCAACATCGAGCTTGGCGAGGTCGTGTTCGGCGGCGTCGGTTCCGGCCTCTATGGCATGCTCGTGTTCGCCATCATCTCGGTCTTCATCGCGGGGCTCATGATCGGCCGGACGCCCGAATATCTGGGCAAGAAGATCGGACCGAAGGAGATGAAGCTGGCGGCGATCTATTTCCTGATCACGTCTTCGATGATGCTCCTGCTGGCGGCGGTGGCCGTATCCGTGCGGCAGGGGCGCGCCGGGCCGCTGAACGCGGGCGCGCACGGGTTTACCGAGATCCTCTACGCCTTTTCTTCGGCAGCCGGCAACAACGGGTCGGCATTCGCCGGGCTGAACGCGAACACGTCCTTCTACGACACGTCGCTGGGCATTTCGATGCTGGTCGGCAGGTTCTTGCCGATCGTCGCGATCCTCGCGCTGGCGGGGTCGCTTGCCCGGAAGAAGAAGGTGCCCGAGACGGCGGCGACGCTCCCGACGAACTCGGCGCTCTTTGTCGGCTTTCTGGTCGGCGTCGTGATCATCGTCGGCGGCCTGACATTCTTCCCCGCGCTGGCGCTGGGGCCAATAGCCGAGCACTTCCTCGTCCACGCGGGCGTGCTCTCGTAGGGGGAGAGAGGATGCAGGAGCGGGTGCCGCAGACGGAAGAGACAACGCACAAATCAGAGATCGCAAAGCTGCGCAAGTCACGCACGTCGATCTGGAACTGGCCGATCATCGGGCGGGCGACGATCGACGCCTGCAAGAAGTTGAACCCGCTGCACCTGCTGGGCAACCCGGTCATGCTCGTCGTCGAACTAGGCGCCAGCGTGACGACCGTCCTCTTCGTCCAGGAACTGCTCGGGGGCCGCGCGGGACCGAAGTTCTTCACCGGCGCGGTGTCGGTCTGGCTGTGGTTCACGGTGGTGTTCGCCAACTTCGCGGAGGCGATGGCGGAGGGGCGCGGGAAGGCGCAGGCGAACACGCTGCGCTCGATGAAGCATGACACGATGGCCAAGCGCGAGCGCGACGGCAGGATCGATGAAGTCGTATCGTCGGACCTGCGTGCGGGGGACATCGTGCGGGTCGACGCAGGCGACGCGATCCCTGGCGACGGCGATGTGATCGAGGGCGTCGCGTACGTCAGCGAGGCGGCGATCACGGGCGAGTCCGCGCCCGTGCTCAAGGAGCCGGGGACGGACATCCGCAGCTCCGTCACCGGCGGCACAACCATCGTCAGCGACTGGCTGCGGATCCGCATCTCAGCAAACCCCGGTGAGACGTTTCTCGACCGCATGATCGCGCTGGTCGAGGGCGCCGAGCGCCAGAAGACGCCGAACGAGATCGCGCTGAACATTCTCCTCGCGGCGTTCACGATCATCTTCCTGCTGGCGGTCGGCACCGTGCGTCCGTTCGTCACGTACCTGGGCGGCACGGTGACGACCACCGCGCTCGTCGCACTGCTCGTCTGCCTGATCCCGACGACAATCGGCGGGCTGCTGTCCGCGATCGGCATCGCCGGCATGGACCGCCTGGTGCAGCGCAACGTGCTGGCGATGTCCGGCAAGGCTGTCGAGACGGCGGGGGATATCGACACGCTCCTGCTCGACAAGACGGGCACGATCACCTTCGGGAACCGCCTGGCGAGCGCGTTCATCCCGGTAGGCCGGCACAGCGAGCGCGAGATCGCGCTGGCCGCGCTCCAGTCGTCGCTCGCTGACGAGACCCCCGAGGGGAAGTCGATCGTCGAGCTGGCGCAACGGACGGGCTACGCCGGCGCGACCCTGAAGGCCGGCGCGGAGCTCATCCCGTTTCGCGCGGAGACGCGGATGAGCGGCATCCAGGTGGATGGCCGCCGCATCATGAAGGGGGCGGTGGACGCGGTCACGCGCCTCGCGGTGGATGTGCCGCCAGACCTGGCGGGCACGGCGACGCGCATCGCGATGGAGGGCGGCACGCCGCTGGCGGTGGCCGACGACGGCGAGATCCTGGGCATCATCTACCTGAAGGACACGGTCAAACCCGGCATCCGCGCCAAGTTCGAGGAGATGCGGCGTGCCGGGATCCGCACCATCATGATCACGGGCGACAACAAGCTGACGGCCGCGACGATCGCGGCGGAGGCCGGCGTCGATGACTTCGTCGCCGAGGCAAAGCCCGAGGACAAGATGCGCATCATACGCGACGAGCAGGCGCAGGGCCGGCTCGTCGCGATGACAGGGGACGGGACCAACGACGCGCCGGCGCTGGCGCAGGCCGATGTGGGCGTGGCGATGAACAGCGGTACCGCGGCGGCGAAGGAAGCGGCCAATATGGTCGACCTCGACTCCGATCCGACGAAGCTGGTCGAGGTGGTGGCGGTCGGCAAGCAGATGCTGATGACGCGGGGAGCGCTGACCACGTTCAGCATCGCGAACGACGTGTCGAAATATTTCGCCATCCTCCCGGCGATCTTCGTGGGCATCTACCCGCAGCTCGCCAAGATGAACGTCATGCGGCTCTCGACGCCACAGAGTGCCATCCTGTCCGCGGTGATCTTCAACGCCCTCATCATCATCGCGCTCGTCCCGCTCGCGCTGCGCGGGGTGACGTACCGCGCCGCGCCCGCCGGGCAGATCCTGCGCGGGAACCTGCTCATCTACGGCGTCGGCGGGATCATCGCGCCATTCATCGGCATCAAGCTCATCGACCTGCTGCTGGTGCTGTTGCACCTGAACTGAGAGGCTCGCCGTGCTTCGGAACACGTACAGAGATCTGCGGACGGCGGTGATCGCAGTTGTGGCGTTCAGCGCGCTCCTGGGGCTGGCATATCCGTACGCGATCACCGGAGTGGCGCAGGCCGTCTTCCACCGGCAGGCGAACGGCAGTCTGATCACGAGAGGCGGGCAGGCGGTCGGGTCGTCGCTGGTAGGGCAGAACTTCAGCGCGCCGCAGTACTTCCACCCGCGTCCCTCCACGGCGGGGACGGACGGCTATGACGCCACCGCGTCCGGCGGCTCGAACCTCGGCCCGTCGAGCAAGGCGCTGGCGACGCGCGTGGCGGGCGACGTCCGGCGCGTGCGCCAGGAGAACGGCCTCGCCGCGGAAGCCAACGTCCCGGTGGATGCGGTGACTGCCTCGGGCAGCGGCCTGGACCCTCACATTTCTCCCGCCTACGCCGCGCTGCAGGTGGCACGCGTGGCACACGCGCGCGCGGTCGCGCCCGCGGATGTCCAAGCGCTGGTCGACCGGTACACCGACGGCCCAACGTTCAGGATCCTGGGTGAGCCGCGGGTCAACGTGCTGGAGCTCAACCTCGCACTCGACCAGGCCTTCGGGGCGGCGCACACGGCGCCACCGTAGAGGTGGTGCGGAGATGGCCAGCCGGAAGGGGGCGGCCCAGATGGACGACGTCGTGATCGTGCACACCGACGAGCGGACGCTGATGCGGCTCACCGCGATGGTCAGCAGGACGCGGTTCTCCGCCACCGCTGTACGATCGCTTCGTCCCGTGCAATCCGCGCGGCGGCTCCTGCCGCTACGGCCGGCGGCCATGGTGGTCGCACTCGATGGTCGCGCAAACGTCACGGACGTGCGCGAACTCCTCTCGACCGGGGGGCCGACGAGGTTCGTGTTCCTGGTGCCCGCGATGCCGCCCCCGCCGGCCGTCGCCCGACTCGTCAGGCGCCATGGATCGACGATCATCGGCTCCGGCGAGGCGGCGATCGTACTCGTGGCGACGCTCGTCGCGCTGCTTGCGGCGCATTCCGTCGGTGCCCCATGAGCGACGCCCTGCGACCCGACCCTGACGCGCTCCCCGCACGCGTGAAGCGGGACGACCGCACGCGCCGTGGCACGCTGCGCCTCTACCTCGGTGCGTTCGCCGGCGTCGGCAAGACCTATGCCATGCTCGACGAAGCGCAGCGCCGCAAGAGCTACGGGGAGGACGTCGTCGTCGGTCTCGTCGAGACGCACGGCCGGAAGCAGACCGAGGCACTGCTTCCGGGGCTCGAAGTGATCCCGCGCAAGCGCATCGCATACCGCGGCGTCACGCTCGAGGAGATGGATGTCGAAGCGATCCTGCATCGGAGGCCGGCGGTCTGCCTCGTGGATGAGCTTGCGCACACGAATGCGCCCGGTTCCGAACGGGCGAAGCGCTACGAGGACGTCGAGATCCTGCTGGACGCGGGCATCCACGTCGTATCAACGGTCAACATCCAGCACCTGGAGAGCCTCAACGACGTCGTCCAGTCGCTGACTGGCATCCGGGTGCGCGAGACGATCCCGGACTCTGTGGTCGATGCGGCTGACGAACTGATCCTCATTGACCTCTCGCCAGAGGCGGCGCAAGCACGCATGCGGCACGGGAACATCTACCCACCGGTGCAGGCAACGGCCGCGCTCCAGAGCTTCTTCCGCCGCGAGAATCTCGCCGCACTCCGCGAGCTCGCCCTCCGGCGCACCGCGCAGGAAGTGGACGAACAGCTCGATACCTACATGCGCGAGGTCAGCGACCGCCGCACCGATGTTGACGAACATGTACTGGTCTTCATTGACCATACGCCGATGTCGCGCACGCTGATCCGCCGGGGCTGGCGCCTCGCCCAGGGGATGCGGGCGGACCTGATCGTCGCGTACCTGAAGCGCGAGTTGAGTGAGGAGGGAGAACGCGAGCTGGGGCGGACCCTCGAACTCGCGGAGGACCTCAATGCGCGTGTCATCGCCGTCGAAGGCGACGATCCGGTGCAGGCGCTGGCGGCCCTGGTGGAGGCCGAGGGCGTGCAGCACGTCGTGCTCGCGCACCGGAAACGGGGCGGAATCGACCGCCTGCTGCACCGGTCACTCGCCGACGCACTGATGCTCGCATCGCCGTACCTGGACGTGCATCTCGTCGCGCCGCGCGACTGATGGCCAGAGCGCGTCCTGCGCGCCGATGGCAGACGCGGCATCGCCGCGCGGCGCCCCGGACCATGCCGCCGAGCGCGGCCCGGGCGCGCTCAGCGACGAGGCGTGGGCGGCGATGCTCAACATGGGCCAGGAGTCACGGCGCTGCGCGCCAATCCGACGCGCGGCTCGCTGATGGCGCCGATCTACGGGCTGGGGCAGCGCATCGGCACGGAGGTCTCGCTCGCCGACGTGCTCACCGGCTACCTCGACGTGCAGTACGAAAGCTGAGGGTCACGCATCGCGACGGAGGGTGCACGCGTCGCGGCCTCATCGCAGCGCACGGCGGTCTTCATCACTGGCACTGGCCGGGCTCGCACACCGCGGGCCCGGGGAGGTAATACAGCGGATTCTCGCGGACACCGTTATCGATCACCTCGAAGTGTAAATGGCGCCCGGTCGAGTACCCCGTGGAGCCGATGATGCCGAGTGTCTGCCCCTGCGCGACGTGCTGGCCCTGCG
Organism: Chloroflexota bacterium; assembly: GCA_021813085.1. Taxonomy (GTDB): domain Bacteria; phylum Chloroflexota; class Dehalococcoidia; order DSTF01; family JACRBR01; genus JADMII01. The sequence continues at coordinate 5,889 of JAKAMA010000149.1, forward strand.
TCACCGCGATCGAGCTGAGGTGCCCGTACAGCGTCTCGATGCCGCCCGGGCTCATCACGATGACGTGCAGGCCATACGAGCAGCAGGCGTTACCACCGGCGAAGATCACCGTCCCGCTGGTCGCCGCGACGATCGGCGCGCCGGGCAGGTTGTAGCCATCGATATCGATCCCGAGCGGGTGCCAGGGGCAGTAGCAGCTTGAGATCGGGCCGACGACGGGCCAGATCAGCCCCTTGCCGGGGTGCGCGCTGAACGGCCCGCCAGGCGGCGCGCCCGCGCTGGCCACCGAGGCGCCGCCGGACGCGGGCGCAGGCGCGGGCTGCGCGTCCGGTACGGGTGTGGTGGTCGGCGACGGGGCGGCGACCGGGGCCGCGACCGGCGCGGGGATCGTCGCCCCCGGCACGAACAGGAGTTGCGTCTCCTTGATCGCATCGGGTGACGTGATGTGGTTCGGCGCGAACGACGTGATGGCCGAGACATCGACGCCGTAGT
>JAKAMA010000150.1 GCA_021813085.1 Chloroflexota bacterium
GTTCCGCCGCGCGCCGCCCGGCGTCGTCGGCCATGTGCGCGGCGACGGCCGCCCGGTACTCGCCGCGGTACGCCTCCGGCAGCAGCTCCGCGATGTGCAGCATCAGCTCCTCCGTCGCCGCCTGCGCCGCCTGCGACGTGATGCGCTCGGCGCGCGGCGGGTAGAACGGCTTGCCGATCCGCACCGTCACGCGCGGCCCGATGAACGGCCGGAAGAATACCCATGGCCAGGGGACGGTCTCCGTCCCCGTGATCGCGATCGGGATGATCGGCGCCCCTGTGCGGTAGGCGACGAGCGAGGTACCCGCGAAGCCGCGGTGCAGTTGGTGGTCGCGGCTGCGCGTGCCTTCCGGGAACATCAGCAGCAGCAGCCCGTCGTTCACCACCTTCTGCGCCTGGCGCAGCGCGCCCAGGTCCGCGCCCTGCCGGTCCACCGGGAACGCCCCGATGAACTTGAAGAGCAGGCTGACCACCGGCCACTTGAACATTTCCTTCTTGGCCATCGTGACCACCCGCCGGCTGAGGATCGCGGGGATTACACAGGGGTCGGCGTTGTTGAGGTGGTTCGACACGAGGATCGCGCCACCATCGCGCGGCACATTCTCGATGCCATCGACGGCGGGCCCGCGCACGTACAGCCGCAGGCAGAGGCGGATGAACCAGACGACGGCCCAGTACGACAGCGGCAGGAGGCGACCCTTCACGAAGCACGCTCCAGGATGCGGCCGACGACCTCTTCGAGCGTCAGGTCGTCCGTCTCGATGATCACAGCCCCGGGCGCCGCCGTCAACGGCGACACCGGCCGGCTGCTGTCGATGCCGTCGCGGCGCGCCAACTCGGCCAGCAGCGCGGCGAAGTCGGGGCGCTCACCCGCCGCGCGCAACTGCTCCTCCCGCCGCCGCGCCCGCACCTCGCGCGACGCGTCCAGGTACACCTTGAGCTCGGCGTCCGGCAGCACCACGCTGCCGACGTCCCGCCCTGCCATCACCACGCGTCCCGCCGCGGCCAGGGCGCGCTGGATGCGCACCAGCGCCGCCCGCACGCCCTCGACCCGGGAGACGAGCGAGACGTTGTCCTCGACCTCCTGCTCGCGGAGGTGCGGAGTGACGTCCATGCCATCGACGAGGACGCCCGTCGGCTCCATCGCGTCGCCTTCGCCAAGGCGCACGTCGATGCGCAGGCCGTCCGTCAGCGTGACGAGCGACGCGGCGTCGTGGACGTCGACGCCACGGCGGAGCGCTGCCCACGTCACCGCGCGGTACATCGCCCCCGTGTCGAGGAAGCGGTAGCGGAGCCGGGCCGCGACCAGCGCACCCACGGCGCTCTTGCCGGACGCCGCCGGCCCGTCGATGGCGATCGTCGATGCGCGCGGCGTCGTGTGTCCCTGCGTGCCGATCAGCGCCTCCCCCTGCGGTCGCGCCATCATACCGTGCAGACCGCGGCGCCGTCGCAGCGACGGTCAGTCGCCGTCGGCGACGAGGCCAACGGCGCGCCGCAGGCCGCGCAGCTCGCGCGCCGAGAGCGGGCGCGTCGAGCCTCGCTCCAGCCGTCCGAGGAGCACGCCGTCCAGGCGTGTCCGCACGAGCACCCGCACCGGGTGGCCGACGGCCGCGCACATGCGGCGCACCTGGCGCTTGCGGCCCTCGTGGATCACGATCCGGAGCCATGTGTGGCCCGCGCGGGCGTCGAAACCCGGCGGCGGTTGGGCGGGCTCGATGCGCGCCGGCGCGGTGCGGCGCGCGTCGATCAGGACGCCCTGCTCGAGCGAGGCGATCGCGCCCGGCGGAGGCGCGCCGGCGACGAGCGCGTGATACTCCTTCTCGACCGCGTAGCGCGGGTGCGCGAGCCGGTGCGCGAACTCGCCGTCGTTCGTGAAGAGCAGCAGCCCTTCCGTGTCGCGGTCGAGCCGCCCAACCGGGAGCACGTGCGGCGGCAGGTCGTGGGGCAGGAGCTCCATCACCGTGCGGCGTCCCTGCGGGTCACGCGCCGTCGTGACGAAGCCGGCCGGTTTGTGCATCGCCACGTAGACGGCCGCCGCCCGCGGCAAGACGCGCGCGCCGTCCAGCTCGACCACGTCCGCGTGCGCGTCCGCCTGCATTCCCAACGTCGCCGGCTCGCCGTTGACGTGCACGCGCCCGGCGACGATCAACGCCTCGACGCTGCGCCGCGAGCCGTAGCCGCCGCGGGCAAGGATCTTCTGCAGCCGCTCTTTCATCGGCCGCCCGCGAAGCGCTCTCGCACGAACGGCGCCAGTCGCCATCCCGCTGCCACGGCGACGAGCGTGAGGCCGCTTCCCAGCGCGAGCCACGGCAGCCAGGAGCGCGCGCCGTCGCCGTGACCAGCGGCCAGCACCTGCACGGTGCCGGCGGGCGCCCGTTGCGGATGTGGTGTGGCCAGGGCAGCTTCGAATGGCGCACCCGGGGACGGCCGGAGGTTGTCGACGAAGTCCGCCGCGCGGTCCGTATCGCCGCCTGGCGCCCGGCGCTCGATCGAGTGGCCCGCAGGTACATCGGCGACGGCCGGCTTCAGGACCGACGTATCGGCGCCCCACGAGACAGCGTCGGCAAGCGCGCCCTCGCCGTCCCTCAGCAGCAGGTGGTCGCCGTCGTTGCCGAGCGAGTTGCCGAGCCGCCCGCCGGCTGTCGCGAGCGCACCGTGATACGCCGGATGCTCCTGCGCGAAGCTGGCGGACGCCGCGACGATCGCGTATCCGCGCGCCGGCACGACGAGCGCACCGATCGGGTCCGTGCCGCCGTTGTCGGTCAGTGTCCAGCCGGTCACGTCCTGATCCGCATCGCCGGCGTTGTAGAGCTCCACCCACTCGCCGGTGGCGTCCGGGCTGGCGTCCGGGTCGTACAGCACCTCGTTGATGACGACGCGCGCAGCCGTCACGCTGCGCGCGCCCGGAGAGGCGTCCGGCGAGGGGCCGCGCCCCGAGCGCGTCTGCGCGCGCACCGTACTCTCGTGCGGACCCGGGACGGCCGCAGCCGGCGGGGACGGGGCCGGCGCTGTCGGTTCGCCGGGCGCGATCGCTTCGAAGGATGCGTCGTCGACGTAGATCACCGCGCGCGCCGCCGACGCGGGCACGAGCATCACGCGCACACGTGCGCTGTGTGCGGCCGCGGGAGCGGCGGCCGGCCCCGTCGTCAGGCGGCGGTAGACCGGTGCGGGCGCGTCGAGCCGGCCGCCGCTGTCGTCGCTGCCCAGCGCCGCGCCGGTCCCGTCGCGCGATGCGTACCACGACACGCGCAGAGACGCCGAGGCCACGTTCGGGTCGTCGGCGAGCACCCACGCGTCGAACGCGTACGTCGCCCCCGGGTCGACCGCGACCGTCTGGTAGAGCCACTTCGTCGCATCACTCGTGCTCTCGAACCGCGCCGCGTAGTAGCCCGAGTGCACCGGCGCCGTCGCCGGGGACAGCGCGCCGCCGTAGTCTTCCCAGCCGGCGAGCGCGCCAGCGCCATTCGCCTGCTCGAATCCGCCGTTTCGCAGCGCGCCGACGTACGTGTCCGCGGTCGCCGTCGGCGTGCGTGTCGCCGTTGGTGTGCGCGTCGCCGTTGGTGTGCGCGTGACGGCCGGCGTGCGTGTCGAGGCAACCGTCGCCGTGACCGTCGCGGTCGCGGGCGGCGTGACGGTCGGCGTCGGCACGCTGCCCGGCTCCACGCCGTCGAGCCGCACCGCGTCGAGGTAGGCCACGTCGCCGGAAGTGCCGTCGACACTCATCGACAGGTTCACGTCGGCGAAGGCCGACAACGTCACGTCGAGCTGCGCCGGCGTCCACGCGCCGGGCACGGCATCGACCTGCACCTGTGCGGCGTTGACGGCCGGGTCGGTCGTCGAGAGGCGGGCGACGATCGGCGTCCGCCGCGTGCCTCCGCGCACGGAGAGCGAGAGGCGGTACGGTCCCGGGGGCAGGGACGACAGCACGCCCTGGCGGAGGGTCATCGGTGGCGAGCCGAGCGTGACGCGCCCGGCGCGCAGCCCATCGGCCGGCTGGACGACGTCGCCGCCGACGCTGTCCAGCGTGCCGCCGACTGCCGCCCACGATGCGGTCCCGTCTTCGAAGCTGCCGTTGCGGACGTAGTCGAAGCCCGCCGCGTCACCCGGCGCGAGCGCGAGTGCGATCGCGGTCATCGCGGCGGAGGCGAGCATCGCCACGAGGTGGCGTTGTGTGCCCTGCACGCGCGGACGTCCTGCCCTTGCAGCCCCGCACCGCGGGGACGTGGCGCGGCCGGCCGGACCGCTCTGTCGGCCCGGATCAGGCCTGCCGCCTGATGCGCACGCGCCGCATCATCACCGTCTCGGTGATGATCTGCGCCTCGTCGAACATGCCGTCATTGTCCTTCGTGCGCACGGTGCGTGCGGCACGCCGCTTGCCGCCCGCCAGCATGTTGACGAGCGCGCGCCGCACGAGATACTGGCCGACGGTGCCTGCCGCCATCACCGCGGCACCCTTGACGACGCGTGGGACACGTGGCTGCCACAGCGTCGCCGACATTGGACGGCGCACTGCCGGCAGGCGCGCGCCAGCGAGCGCAGCGCCGCAGCGGCGGCAGTAGTTGTCGTCCGCGCCCAAGGCCGTCTCGCAGTCGGGACAGATCGGGGTGCTCATGGCCGCGCTATGTTACCGCGCGCCCCATAACCCGTCAATTGACTTTGTGTTGAACCTGCCTGCTCAAGGGCCAGACCGGGGGGCTGGACGGTGGAACGTGGAGGCGCCCAGACGGGCCGTACGGTGGAAAGCCCGCGCTACGACCCGCGCTACGCGTGGGCAAGCATGTTCATCCGCGGGGGTGGTGCTGCCGCGCCATGTGGAACTGCTACGTCAACGCGGCGTTCGCCAGTGACCGCTCGATCTCCGGCGTCAGGTCATAGCCACCCACGACCTTCGTATCGCCCGCCATGATGTGCCCGTCCTCGAGCCGCAGCCGCCCGTCCGCGAACGCCCGCAGCGTCTCGACGGCCAACGGCAGCTCGCGGGCGCTGCCCCGCCTCCGGATCTCGCGGAACAGCGCGTTCTCCTCCCCCTCCGTCTCCTGGATCCCGGTGAGGCTGCGTGCATCAGCGTCGCGCCAAAGCGCGTCGATGGTGCCGCCCCGCAACGGGTACGTGCAGTACGTCGCGATGGCGCCCGCATCAAGCTCGCCCGTCACGAGGTGTACCCGGACGCCGCCGTGGTCCGCGCGCTGCTCGATGAGCTTCCACGTCACCTCTTGCCACGTGCCGGCCGGCTGTCCGGGCGCCGCCGGGTGCAGGTTCAGGAGGGGGTGCGACTCGTAGAGCGGCGCCGTGCTGATCAGGTAGTAGCCGGCCAGCATCCCGAGGTCATAGGGATACGGCTCGAGGATCTCCACGACCGCGCGGTCGAACTCCGTCCGCCAGGCCGGCAGCGGTCCGCCCGACCGCGCGATCTCGCCGCCCCGCTCGCGGCGGAAGCGGCGGTCGGACAGCGTCACCAGCGGGATGCCGTAGGCGCGCACCTGGTCGAGGAAGACGTCGGTCGCCGGTGCCTGGCCCTGCTCGCGGTTGCAGAAGACGAAGGCGATCTGCGCGTCGAGGCTCCGGTCGCGGATCGCCTCCACGGCGGCGCGCAGGAGCCGCTGCGATCCTTCGCCGCGGCCCGTCGCAAACCAGCCGATGCGTAGCACGGACACCTCCCGGCACGGCGATGCGCTGACACAGACAGGCTAATCCGATGTGTGCGGCTGCCGCAACAGCGCGCAACACACGTTACGCGCCCATGCCCCGCGACCGGGGTCCGTCCGCGCCGGTGGTTGCCACTCGCAGAGCGCGATCGGGTTAGGGGAACGGCTCGTCATCGAGCGCGTCATCTTCGGAGACGTACTCGTAGTCGTCGGGCTCCGTCGCCGCGGATGCCGCGTCCCGCGGACGGGGCAGCGCGGCGAACGACTCCTTGAGCTTCGTGACCTTGAGCTCGGCGCGGTCGAGCTGGTCCTGGCAGCGCCGCGCGAGCGTCATCCCCTCTTCGTAGAGGGCGATCGCCTCATCGAGGGAGAGACCGCCCTGCTCGAGCCTGCCGACGCGCTCCTCGAGCCGCGCGTACAGCGCCTCGAAGCTCTCCGCCTTATCCTTCGCTTCCTTGGCCACGATGCCCTCCTACGCCCGTTCCTCGGGCATCATGAACAGCGGCGCCTGCGCCTCCGGCACCCGCCGCTTCAGCCGGCGGCGCTGGACGCTGCCCGGCCCGCCATCGACGTGCGCGCCGAAGGCGCCATCCCTGACGCGCACGCTGAGACCGTCGCCCGGCTTCGCGCCCGCTACGCTCGACACCACCATCGCGCCGCGTTGCACGATCGCGTATCCGCGCTCGAGCGTCGCGAAGG
>JAKAMA010000151.1 GCA_021813085.1 Chloroflexota bacterium
GATCCCCATGTGCCATCCCCTGCTGCTCACCGGCATCGACGTCGCCCTGCGGCCGGACGAGGAGGCATCGTGCGTCGAGATCGAGGCGACGGTGCGGACCACGGGCAAGACGGGCGTCGAGATGGAGGCGCTGACGGCGGTGAGCGTCGCGGCGCTGACGGTGTACGACATGTGCAAGGCCGTCGACCGCGCCATGCGGGTCGAGGCGGTGCGCCTCGTGCGCAAGTCCGGCGGCAAGAGCGGGACGATCGAGCTGGAGTAGCGGGCCTGCGGGTGGCGAGATGGCGCCCCCGGCCGCGCTCGCCGATACTGAATATGTGGTAGCGTGTACACCTGAACGCGGCCGCAGGTGGTGACTGATATGCCTGTTCGAGATCTGCCGAAGGGCATCGATGCGTCGTCCGTACGATCCATGTTGAAGGAATCGCACGCGAACTATGAGGCACTCGAGCGCGCCTGGGACGAGCTTCTCCATGACCACGAGGGCCAATGGGTGGCAGCGCATCACGGACAGTTCGTGTTCGGTGTCGCACCGCAGGACGTGCTCGAAGGTGCGCGCAAGCTGGGCTGGCCGCTGGCAGTGGTCGCCATCGACCGCCTTTCGCGAGAGCGGCCATCCGTCGTCCTGTAGTGACCATTCGCGGCCTCTTCAGCCCAACGCATCTCCAGCAGTCCGCGCCCGCACTGACGGCGGTACCGCTTGTCGACGCGTTCGTATACCTGCCAGCATTGCGACGCGGAGTCGCGCTGCAATTCCTCGTTGATTCTGGCGCTGACATGACCGTGCTGCACCCGCAGGACAGCCTCCGGCTGCTGCCAAATGCGGGGGATTGGGACATGCTGGACAGCTTTCCCGTCAGGCAGGTGGGCGGCGCAGGGCATGGGCTGCCGCATCGGCTGGTTGACGCCGTCGTGGTGCTCTCGCATGACGACGGCACCCTCGACAGCGAACCGCTGACCCTTTGGATCGCCGAACCGAACCCGCTGAACCAGGCACAGGAATCGCTACTCGGCCGCGATGTGCTGGCGAGCTTCGTCACGACGTTCGACCGGCTGGAGACGCTGACGTTCGATCGGCCGTGACCGCTCGCGCCCCGACACACTCCTGACATCTCGCTGTCAGGATAGACTGCCAACTGGCCGACGCTCCTGACACAATGCTGTCAGGAGCACTGCGCTACGATGCGTGCCTGCACCGGCGCCGGGCGCCAGGCGCCGGTGCGGGCCATCGCCGTCCGTGCGGCGGGGCGACCAGCCAGCATCGCGTCACAGAGGAGGACCGTGACCATGAAGGTCGACAGCTTCATCATCAACGTCAACAGCGAGCAGCCGGAACGGCTGATCAAGTTCTACGCGGACGTCGTCGGGCTGCCGCGCAACCCCGACATGGGCGAGGGCGCCCTGATGGCGGGACAGACGCCGTTCATGATCGACGGCCACAGCGGGCTGAAGGGCGCCGCCAAGGAGCCGCAGCGTGCCCTGTTCGATTTCTTCGTCGATGACCTGGCGGCGGAGCAGAAGCGGCTCGAAGGGCTGGGCGTGACGTTCATCCGCACGGCCGGGCGCGAGCACTGGGGCGGCGTCATCTCGACGTTCGTCGACCCGGACGGGAACTACGCGCAGCTCATCGAGTACAAGCACGAGCACCCGCACCCGTAGCGCGCGGCGGGCGAGGGTCGCGGATGCGTCGCGCTGACCGTCTCTTCCGGATCATCCAGCTCCTGCGCCGCCGCAGCGTCGCGACGGCGGCGTGGCTCGCGGAGGAGCTGGAGGTCTCGGAGCGCACGGTGTATCGCGACATCCGCGACCTCTCGCTCTCGGGCGTGCCGATCGAGGGCGAGGCAGGCGTCGGCTACGTGCTGCGGCGCGGCTTCGACCTGCCGCCGCTGATGTTCAGCGAGGCCGAGATCGAGGCGATGGTGCTCGGTGCGCGCGTCGTCGCCAGCTACAGCGACCCGGCGATGGCGCGGGCCGCCAACGAGGCGCTGGCGCGCGTCGAGGCGGTGCTGCCCGACCGGCTGAAGGCGCGCCTCACCTCGACGCCGCTCTTCGCCCCGGGCTTCCACGTGCCGAGCGAGGTGCTCGGCAAGCTGGCGGCGCTGCGCGGCGCGCTGGAGGCGCACCGCAAGGTGCGGCTGGCCTACACCGACGCCGCGGGCGAGCCGACGGACCGCACGGTGCGGCCGCTCGGGCTCTTCTTCTGGGGCACCACCTGGTCGCTGACCGCCTGGTGCGAGCTGCGCGACGACTTCCGCAGCTTCCGCCTCGACCGCATGCGCGAGATGACCGTCGCCGCGGAGCGCTTCGCCGACGAGCCGGGGCGGACGATCGACGACTTCTTCGCGCGCGTCTCGCGCGGCGAGGACTGGTGACGGGGGGTGGATGGTGGATGTTAGATGTTAGATGTTGGATGTTGGATGTTGGATGTTGGATGTTGGAGGGCCGCTCCCGGCGGATCCCCGATAGCGCCGCGTGCCCCGAATGCGCCACGATGCCGCCGCGGGTGTTCGGATCCGGGCGCTCCGCGCCGATGCTGAACGGGTGGCAAGGCAGCCGCAGGCCATTCGCCGAGAATTGCGCGAATTGTTCATCTGCCGCTAACAAGCCGCCAAGACCGCCGCGCTACGCTGTACTTGGAAACAGCTACCAGACCCCGTGGAGGCAGCCTTGGACCCGCAAGAATCGACCGTCGCGAACACCGACCTCTGGACGCGGTACTTCGAGCAGCAGTGGGCGGGGTGGCTGCGCCCGCTCGGTGCCAGCACGCCCGTCAGCGAGATGGCCGAGGGGACGGCGGCGCGCATCGCCGGCTTGTTCACGCTCATCGCGGCGGGGCCGATCGCCTGGCTCTACGCCGCCAACGCGCCGTCCGTCAGCGACGCCATCGCGCGGCAGCCACGCCCGCTGGCCGGCTCGTCGCAGGACGAGGCTGCGGCATAGCGCGGCGGTCATCGTGCCCACGCATGTGACATCGGCAGGGCCAAGCACCTCGCTGCGGAGCCGTAGCTCCGCCCTCCTGGCTTGACGCGCACGCCCAGCCATCGTATATTCCCGATATGAAGCCGATCGCCCAGACCGACGACGAGGCGAAGACCGTCGCCCTGCTGCGGGCCATCGCGCACCCGGCGCGGTTCCGCATCGTCAAGCTGCTGGCGGCGCGCGATACGTGCGTCTGCGGCGACCTCGTCGACGCGCTGCCGCTGGCCCAGTCGACCGTCTCCGAGCATCTCAAGGTGCTGAAGGACGCCGGCATCATCCGCGGCACGATCGCCGGCCCCAACACCTGCTACTGCCTCGAGCCGGCGGCGCTGGCGTGGCTGGAGCACGAGTTCGGTGCGCTCGGCAGCGCGTGCTGCGGGGTGTGATGCCCCTGACCGGCGGGCCGACGGCCTGACCGGGATTCCTGGGAGGTCCATCCGATGACACACAGGTGACCGCGAGCGGCGTCCGGCAGAGTATCGTATATTTCCGATGGACAAGGAGGGTCTCCCATGACACGCACAGGCGACGAGATCAAGGCGGCGGTGCAGGAGTACTACGGCGAGCGTGCCCGGCAGGCGGCGACGTCGTGCTGCGGCGGCGAGAGCCCGCGCGAGCGGCTCTATGCGGGCGAGGAGCCCCGACGGGCCGCATGGCTGGGCAGCCTGCCGGAGACGGTCGCGTCGTACGGCTGCGGCAACCCCGGCGCGATCGCCGGACTGCGCCCGGGCGAGGTGGTGCTGGACCTGGGGTCCGGGCCGGGGCTCGACTGCTTCCTCGCGGCCCGCGAGGTCGGGCCGCAGGGACGCGTCATCGGCCTCGACATGACGCCGGCCATGCTGGAGCTGGCCGACGCCAACAAGGCCAGGCTCGGCGTCACGAACGTCGAGTTCCGCCGCGGCGAGATGGAGGCGATGCCTGTCGAGGACGCCAGCATCGACGCCATCATCTCGAACTGCGTGATCAACCTCTCGCCGGACAAGGACGCAGTCTTCCGCGAGTCGGCGCGCGTGCTGAAGGCAGACGGCCGACTGCACGTCTCGGACATCGTGCTCTCACGCGAGCTGTCGGAGGCGGAGCGCGACGACCTGGCGCTGTGGGCCGGCTGCGCGTCGGGGGCGCTGCTCGAGGCGGACTACCTCGCGCGCCTGCGCGCTGCGGGCTTCGCGGAGGTGCGCGTCGACAGCCGCGGCCCCGTCGGCGAGAAGCCGTGGTACAGCGCGACGATCTCGGCGTACAAGCAGACGGCCGGCGCGGCCGCGCGGCGGACGGGCGAAGCGATCCCGCTGACGGCCACGGGACCGGCGGCTTCTCCCGGCCAGTGCTGCTGACCTCACCCCCGGCCTTCGGCCACCCCCTCTCCGACGAGCGGAGAGGGGGAGCGGCACGTGGCATCGGCCGTACCGCCCGCCTCCGGGAGGACGGACACGAGTGAGCGGCCACGCGTTTGCGTGCGCCGCGCCGCGCCGGAGACAGAAGGAGGGCGCCGGCGAGCCGGCGCCCTCTCATCGTGCGACGAACCTGCGTTGCTACTTCTTCCGCATCCCGGCGACCGCGAGCGTCGTGCCTGCGGCGAGCGCCGCAGCGGCGAGCAGGCCGATGGCGAGCGCGCTGCCGCCGCTGTTGTCGGGGCCGCTACCGGTGTCCGGCGCCCGCACGATCACCCCGATGGGCCGCGGCGTCGCGACGGCGGCCAGCACCGTACTCGCCGCGGTTGCCGTCGAGGTCGGCGTCGTCGGCACGCTGGTTGCGGTGGCCTTGGGCGCGGGCGTGCTGGTCGGCGTCGCCGTGCGGACGGGGACCGTGAGCTTACCGGTCGGCAGGAACACCGACGAGCCGCCGATGATCACGGCCGCGTCGTTGTCGTTCGCGTCCAGGACGTTACTCGATCGGACAAGCACCTTGAGCCCGCCGAGGTCGCCCTCGAAGTGGTTGTGCCAGGGGCCGGCGTTGATGTCGGTCGTGGTTACGCCGGGCAAGGCAGCCGTTCCGTCGGCCGTGAAGTAGAGATCGTCGCTGCCCCCGCTGTTGACGGTCGAGGCATTCGGCAGCAGGGCGAACAGCCATTCATACGCCGTTCCGTGGGACATCAGGCCGCCGCCTGAGTTGACAAAGCCCGCGATCTGCGCCGCATGGTCCGCGAGCGCGGTGCGTTCACTGGAGTCCAGGTCGTTGCTGGCGCCCGTCCCGGCGATCCAGATGATCGCCGGCTTGGCCGTCCCGGAGCCGAGATCCGTGAAGAACTGATTGATGGCGGCCGGGCCCTCGAAGTAGTTGACCGTGTGCCCTGCCTTGGGGCCCGCCACGCCGATCGCGGCGCCCGCGTTACAGCAGGTTGAGGCGGAGGGCGCCGACCCGAGCGCGGCGATGCTCCCATCGTTGCCGGAGCGGGTGACATTGGGCGTGATGTTCTCCAGCGCGCGCTGGATGTAGAGCCAGCCCTCGATGGGGTTCCCACCCTCGTCCACGCCGCCATGGTCCGTCAGGTCGTCGCCGCCGATGATGACGGGGCCACCGAGCGCGGCCTGCGCTGTACGCGGCGGGGCGCCGGCAACGAGCAGGACGGCCAGCGCCGCGATGAGCGCCATCCCGGCCAGAAGTGGTATCGAGCGAATGCGTAACATGGGAAACCTCCCGTATGCTCCCGCCCTGACGGGCGAGTCAGTCCGTGTCCAAACGAGCGCGGGGATATGATTGTTGCAATCTTACGTCGCCCGCCCGCCAAATTGCAATTGGCCGTTGTCAACAAGGTGCGGCCGGCCGTCACCTGGCTGGGCGGCTGGCTTGGGACGGCAATATCCATCCCGGCCGGGCCGAGGGTGCCCGTCAGGTGCGCGGGCGGACCTTGAGGACGTCGTGGACGATGATCGCCTGGTCGCGCTCCGGGCCGACCGAGACGATATCGATGGGGATCCTGATCAGGGACTCGATGCGGCGGATGTAGTCGCGCGCGCCCTGCGGCAGCTCGTCCCAGGTGCGGCACCGCGACGTCGGCGCGCGCCAGCCGTCGACCTCCTCATACACCGGCCGGACCTTGCCCATGACGACGGAGCTGGCCGGGAGCGTGGTCAGCGTGCGGCCATCCTCGGTCTCGTACGCGATGCAGATCTTGATGGCGGGGAAGTTGTCGAGCACGTCGAGGCGGGTCAGGACGCCGCTCGTCACGCCGTTCACCATCGCGCTGTAGCGCGAGGCGACGGCGTCGAACCAGCCGGTGCGGCGCGGGCGGCCGGTGGTCGTGCCGATCTCCGGCCGCGGGCCTTCCAGCCGCAGGATCATGCCGGTCTCGTCGAGCAGCTCAGACGGCATCGGCCCGTTGCCGACGCGCGTCACGTAGGCCTTGTAG
>JAKAMA010000152.1 GCA_021813085.1 Chloroflexota bacterium
GGGTGGGGATGCGCGCGCTCATGCCGCCGATTCTACGGCGTCCGCGAGGTCCTGCGCGAGCCCGCGCACTTCCTCCGCGTCCTCGCCCTCCACCGTCACGCGCACCAGCGGCTCGGTGCCGGAAGCGCGCAACACCACGCGACCGCGACCGCGCGCCACAGGAACGGAAATCCCCGCGACAGCGCCGCCGCCAGCGGCCGCTGCCAGCCGCGCAGCGCCGGCGTGTACCCCTCGATCGAGATGCGTTCGTAACCGGCATCCTCCAGCAGGCGCTGCATGCCGACGCGGCTGAACGCCCGCACGTGCGTGTAGTCGTCGTAGAAGTTCGCCGGAAACGGGTACAACTGCGACCACTGCGTCGGCACGTAGGCGAGGAAGACGCCGCCCGGACGCAGCACGCGGCGAATCTCGGCCGCCAGCACCAGTGGCGCCTGCACGTGCTCCAGCACCTCCTTCAGCCGCACGACGTCCACCGCGCCGCCGCGCACCGGCAACTCCTCGCCCGCCGCGTGCAGCACGCTCGCGCCGGTGCGCGCCGCTACGGCAGCCGACGCCGCGAAGGCCTCGACGCCGACGGCGTCGATCCCCTGGCGGCGGCAGGCACACACGAAGCCGCCGTTGCCGCAGCCGACGTCGAGCACGGGCCTCCTCCGCGGGACGCGGCGGATGAGCGCGATGTCGCGGGCCACGAGCATGTCCGGCTCGCGGAGCCGCTGCCAGTAGCGCGCGCCGCTCGCCGCGGCCTCGCTCTGGGGCACGTACGTCCCACGTTCGTACGTCTCGATGATGGCCTGCATGTCCCGAATCCTTTCGCTGCGTGGCCCTACCAGCGCACCGCCCATCGCAAGAACGCGGCGTAGCGCGCGAAGAAGCGGTTGGCGAGCAGGGTCAGCGCACCGGCGCCCTTGCCGACGTCCGGCAGCGCCGGCGTCATCTGCGCCAGCAGTGCCGCATCGCCCACGCGCCGCATCGCCTGCACGCGCCGCCGGCGGCGCAGCATCGACGGCAGCGCGCGGAGCACGGACGCGTACGCGCGTGCCTTGGCGGTCAGCATCGCCGGCCCACCGCGCAACGCGTACGCCCAGACGCCCGCCTCCGCGACGAGCAGCGCCGGCAGCAGCAGCGCCAGCGTGCGCCAGCGGAAGACGTTGACGAGCATGAAGATCCGGTTGCGCTCCAGGTAGTAGAGCTTCCACGGCGAGATGCCGAGCGCGTACGCGTGCGCCACGCGTGAGCGCGGCGTCATCACCACCCCGTAGCCCGCGAGCCGAGCGCGCATCGACAGCTCCGTATCCTCCATGTACATGAAGAAGCGCTCGTCCAGCCCGCCGATCTCCTCGAGCACGTCGCGCCGCGCCAGGAACGCCGCGCCGGACACCGCCGCTACCGGCTCGGCCGCGATGTACGCGTCCTGCGCGTCGCCAAGCCCGCGGCAGAACGCGATGCCCGACAGATGCACGTCGAGCCCGCACGCGTTCACCCGCGCAGGGTCGGACGCGAGCAGCACCTTCGACGTCGCCAGCGCGGCGTTCGGGTCTGCTTCGAGCGCCCGCACAAGCGCCCGCAGCCAGCCGGACTCGGGCCGGGCGTCCGGGTTCAGCACGGCGATGTACGTGCTCGTTGACTGCGCGAAGCACAGGTTGTTGCCCGCCGCATAGCCGCCGTTGCGCGCGCTGCGGATCACCGTCACCTCCGGGAAGTGCGCCTCGACCGCGTCCGCGGTCGCGTCGCTCGACGCGTTGTCGACGACGACGACGCGGTACGCCGGATGATCCTGCGCCGCCAGCGCCGGGAGGCTCGTCTGCAGGTCTCCCCACGAGTTCCAGGAGACGACCGAGACATCGACGGTGTCCTCGCGGGGCGGCATGCGGAGCACCACGCTAGGCTCCCTTCCCGG
Organism: Chloroflexota bacterium; assembly: GCA_021813085.1. GTDB lineage: Bacteria > Chloroflexota > Dehalococcoidia > DSTF01 > JACRBR01 > JADMII01. The sequence goes on from JAKAMA010000152.1 coordinate 1,898, forward strand.
ACGGGCCGCACGGCCACGCGCGGCGCCGCGCGAAGCCGTCGGCGATCACGACGGCGATGATTGCGGCGAGCAGGACGGGCGTGATCCAGTACAGCCCCGACGTCGTCGCCGGCCCGAGCACGTCGCGCACGGGGAAGTACGTGTGCGTCTGCGTCACCACTGCCGCGGCGTACAGCGCCGCGACGATGACCCCTGCCGCCGCGGACTGGATGCCCGCGCGCAGGACGAGCGCCATCGCCACCGCGACGAGCAGGGTGTCGTAGAACTGCGAGTACGGCGTCACCAGCACCAGCGCCAGCGCCGCCACCGCCGCCCCCTTCGCCGCGTCGAGCCGCCAGACGGCGACGGCCAGCACGCCCGCGGAGAGCAGCAGCAGGTCGGCGGTGAGCGCCGGGCTCGGCTTGATGCCGGCCGAGATCAGGAAGCCGGGCCACGAGTACATCCACGCCTGCTGCACCGGCAGCAGGTTCTCCGTGCTGCGCGGCCCCCAGCTCAGGTACGACTGGACGTACGTCGCGATGCTCGCCGGCCCGATCGCCGCGAAGCCCGCGGCCGCGCCCGCCGCGGCGACCACGATCATCACACCCAGCGCGCGGAACTGGCGGCGGCATGCGAGATAGAGGAACGGTGCGATCACGTACTGCGGCTTCAGCGAGAGCGCCGCAAGCAGCACGGCGCCGAGCCTCGGCCGGCGCTGCACCAGCAGCAACCCGCCGAGCGCCGCCAGCGCCAGCATCGGCGTGATGTGGCCCAGGCGCAGCGCCCAGTGCAGCTCAGGCAGCGACACCACCGCAAGCGCGACGGCAAGACGCGCCTCGGGCGAACGCACGGCGCGCTGCGCGATGCAGGCGACCGCCACCGCCGCCGCCGCGTTCATGCCGAAGAAGATGCGATAGGCGATGTGCTCGCCGATGAACGAGAGGGGATAGAGCAGCAGCGTCAGCGCGGGGCTGTAGAGGCCGACGAGCTGCAGGTGGCTCGCCGGCTCGTACAGGTTGTGGAAGTCTCCCGTGTTCCCGGACCAGAACGCCCGCAGCGTGTCCGGCAGCCACGCCACCAGCACCGCCAGCTCGACGCCGATCGCGCCGAGCAGCGCGAGCGTCACCGCCGCCGGCGCGACCGCGCGCCATGCCGCCTGCGCGTCGCTCGCCCGCCGTACGGCCCGTCCGGGGACCGCGCGCACAGCAATCATGCAGACCCTCCGCAACCCGCCGGCCGTGCGGCCCGTCCTGGGTGGCTCCACCGGATCTTCGGCGGCGGCGGCGCGACCGATGATCGGGGGATCACCTACGCCGCCGGGCCGCAACGCCGATGCGAGGGTGGGGGCGGCCCCAGGTGGCCCGCCAGCCCGTAGGATCACTTCGGCGCGAACGCGGTCGGGATAGGTGTGAAGTCGAACGTGATGAGGCTGCCGGCGCCGTACGGGCGCACCGACAGCTCGGCGAAATGCGTCATCTGCCCGTTTGCCGCGAGCCGCGCGAGATGCGTCGTGAAGGCGCCGGCGAGCGCCGTGCGTTCCGTGAGCTGCCACTTGGGGCTGTTGCGCAGGTGCTCCAGCACCTCCAGGCCGACCGCGTCCGGCGGCCGCGCCGACGTCCAGACAACGTGGTACGGCAGGGCGCCGCCCCGGCCGGCCACCAGCAGCGTCCGGTCGTACGGCAGTGGCGCGTCGAACGGGATCGCGCGCAGCACGGAGCCCTGGCTGTACGGCGCCGGTGCGGACGCGCGGAACGGCGCGACGCCGGCGTACCAGGCCGCCGCGAGATACGCCACACCGACCACGAGCGCCGACGCCGCGATGCGCGCCGCCACGCGCACTGCCGGCGCGTCGAAGCGCCCGGAGAGGGTACGGCGTGTGAGCACAAGCTGCATGTACGGGGGATCGGCCGCGCCCGCCGCCGGCAGCATCGGGTGAACCCCGACCCGCCGGAGGCGGAGCCGTTGCTTCACGTGCCCCGGAGTCCCGTCAGCCTAGCGGCGCGTCCGTCACATCCGCGGCCCGCGGGCATCCACGACGACGAACTCGTGCAGCCAGTCCGCATGCGTCGAGAGGAGCTTCGAGAGTGCGTCGATCTTCTTATCGGTGGTGCCGACTGCCAGCCGGAAGTAGATCACGCCGTGGTGTCGCGCACCCCGTCGGACCACAAGCTCGCCGAAGTCCCGGTCGTTGGTGATGAGGATGCGGCCTTCATCCCGTGAGATGGCAAGTACATCATGGTCGGTCAGCGCATGGGCGTAATCCCGCGCGATCGCAGTGACATCGTGTCCCTGGTCTCGAAGGAAGCTGGCGAGGCGATCCTCGGCGCTCTCGTCGAGCAGAAACTTCACCGTCTGGGCGCCGCTGGAAGGTCCCTGCCGCGATGCGGCGGCCGTTCAGCGTGTTCGACGGCGGACGTCGCGAACGCAAGACATGCTTGCACATCCTCCATCGTGTTCGCCCGTTGTTCATCCGCCATCAAGCGTGATCGCCTCCGTCATCAAATCATACCAAGCAGGCCAAGCGGCCTGTCCGCGGCTCCCGGCGCGCCGCGACCGGTGGACGGATGGCTCTCGCGCCACGATGCCTGTGCTGCCCGGGGCGCCCTACTCGCGCCGGGCGGCCGTGAAGTAAGCTGGGGCCATGCTGACTGGCCCGGCGGCCGCGTGAACGTCTCGAGCCTGCGCGGCAAGCTCCTCATCTCGATGGTGCTTGGCATCGTCGTCTTCGCCGGGCTGCTCGCCTACGGCGACTTCTCGCGGGTCGTGCGCGACGTCCGCAACTTCCGCTGGGAGCTGCTGCCGCTGATCCTGCTCGTCACCTTCGGCAATTACGCCCTGCGCTTCCTGAAGTGGGAGTACTACCTCAAGCAGATCGGCGTCGCCGGGCTGAGCAAGGTGGACAGCTTCCTCATCTACTTCTCGGGCCTCGGGATGACCGTCACACCCGGCAAGGCGGGCGAGTGGCTGAAGAGCCACCTGCTGAAGGACGTCGCCGGCACGTCCGTCACGAAGTCCACGCCCATCCTCCTCGCCGAGCGCCTCACGGACGCGCTGGGCCTTCTGATCATCGCCGCCGCCGGCGTCGTCGCGTTCGGGCGCGATACCTGGCCCGTCGTCGTCGTGTTCGCCGTCGGGGGCGTGGCCGTGGTCGCCGTCTCGCGCAACCGCCGCGCGTCGTACGCCCTGCTCCGCATGCTGGCAAGGGTGCCTCTGGTGCGCCGGCTCGAGCAGCACTTCGAGGAGTTCTACGAGAGCACCTACGTCCTCATGAAGCCGCGGGGTGTCGTGCTGATGACCGGCCTCAGCGTCGTCTCCTGGTTCTTCGAGGTCGCCGCCTTCTACCTGACGCTCGTCGGCGTCGGCGTGAGCGGCGGATTCGATACGCTGTTCAAGGCGGCGTTCATCCTGCCCATCGCCACGCTCGCCGCGGCGCTGCTCTTCACCCCCGGCGGGCTCGGCGTCGCCGAGGTCGGCATCGCGTCGCTCACGCAGACCCTGATCATCGACCCGGCCCGCAAGTTCGTCGACCCGAAGGCCACCGCGTCGCTCGCCACGATCATCATCCGCATCTCGACGCTCTGGTTTGGCGTCGTGCTCGGGCTGCTGATGTTCGCTGTGCTGACGCGCCGACTCGCGCGCCGCGGCGTGCGCATCGACGACACCGACGAGCCCGAGCCGGCGCTCGCCGGCAGCGACCCCGCCGCGTAGCGGAGTCGCTCCCGCGTGTGACGCGCGGGCGATGGGGATGCACGCGGACCGGCCGCCGCGCGTGGCGCGGCGCCCATGCCGTCTGTCCCACGTGCAACAAGGGCGCGGCCATCACCCAGCGCCCTCGCTTGCGATACGATTGTCGGCTGAGCGCCTAGCGGCGGCCGCCGCCGCCGCTCGGTGACTGCGAGCGGAAGCAGTCGCGGCAGTAGACCGGGCGGTCGCCTCGCGGCTGGAACGGCACCTCGGTCTCGCGTCCGCACGAAGCGCAGACCGCCGGATACATCTGCCGCGGTGTCGACGAGTAGCCTCCCCCGCCACCACCGTAGCCCCCGCCGCCGTAACCGCCGCCCCCGCCGCCGTAGCCGCCGCCGCCGCTATCGCCGCGCGCGCTCTTGCGGGCGCGCCGACAGTCGGGGCAACGCTTCGGCTCGTTGGTGAAGCCCCGGCTCGCGTGGAATTCCTGATCGTCGGCGGAGAACACGAACTCTGCGCCGCAGTCCACGCACGTCAAATTTCTGTCGGTGTAAGGCACCTGACGACCCTCCTGTGAGAACGTTTCCTTGTCGTCAGGGGCGGAGCGAATCTGTGCATCTTCGCGGCGGACTCGGACGGGAAACTCTTAGATTGACGGCTTACAGTAACAGAGGCGGGTACAGCTTTCAACTGGTCAAGCGGCGATTTTTTCAACCGGCGAAGGGCTC
>JAKAMA010000153.1 GCA_021813085.1 Chloroflexota bacterium
CGACATCACGTTCAACTTCGCCGGCAGCCCGACGCTGCGCACGCAGCTCGCGCAGGGCGCGCGCGCCGACGTGCTGGCGACGGCCGACATGGCGAACATGCAGGAAGCGCTCAAGGCCGGGGTGGTGCGCGATGCGGGCGTCGCCTTCGCGCGGAACCGGCTGACGATCATCGTGCCGAAGACGAACCCGGCCAAGATCGAGGCGCCGGCGGACCTCGCGAAGCCGGGCGTGAAGCTCGTGCTCGCGGCCAACGGGGTGCCCGTCGGCACGTACGCGCGGCAGGCGATCGCGAAGATGGCGGCGGCCCCCGCGTCCGGCAGCGATTTCGCGAAGCGCGTGCTGGCGAACGTGGTGTCGGACGAATCGGACGTGAAGGCGGTCGTCGCGAAGGTGCAGTTGGGGGAGGCGGACGCCGGCATCGTCTACACCTCCGACGTGACGAAGGCGATCATGCCCGACGTGTACATGGTGGCCATCCCGGACGCGTACAATGTCATCGCCGACTACCCCATCGCGATCACGAAGGGGGCGAAGCGGCCGGACGCGGCGCAGGCGTTCATCGACTTCCTGCTCTCGGTCAACGGGCAGGCGATCCTGGCACTGAACGGACTGACGCCGGTGGCGTCATCGCGCTGACATGACGGCGACGACACGCACGCTGGGAGCGCCACGCCGCGGCGGCCGGCTGGGCCTCGGGTGGATCTTCGGCCCACCCGCGCTGCTCTTCGTCGCGTTCTTCGCCGTGCCCATCGCGGCGCTCGCGTGGCGCGCCGGGTCGAGCGGCGAACTGACGGCCAACCTCACGTCGCCGAGCGTCCTCGACGCGCTGCGGCTGAGCGCCCTGACGAGCACCATCGTGCTCGTCGCCGCCGTGCTGGCGGGGACGCCGCTGGCGTACCTGCTCGCGCGGCGCGACTTCCCCGGCAAGATGGCGCTCGACCTGCTGATCGACCTGCCGATCGTGCTGCCGCCGACGGTGGCAGGCGTGGCGCTGCTGGTCGCGCTCGGGCGGCGGGGCGTCGCCGGGCAACTGCTCGACCGCTGGGGAGTCGATGTGGCGTTCACGACGACGGCGGTCGTGCTGGCGCAGCTCTTCGTGTCGGCCCCGTTCTACATCCGCACCGCAAAGGCGGGGTTCGAGAGCGTGGAGCCGGTGTACGAGGGTGTCGCGTCGACGCTGGGCGCGTCGCCGCTGCGCACGTTCTTCCGCGTGACGCTGCCGCTCGCCTGGCCGTCGCTCGTCGCCGGGGCGATCCTGTGCTGGGCGCGGGCGCTGAGCGAACTCGGCGCGACGCTGATCTTCGCCGGCAACTTCGAGGGGCGCACGCGGACGATGCCGCTGGCGATCATCAACGCCTTCGATTCGGGCAAGTCGATCGACGTGCCGATCGCGCTCTCGGTGATCCTCGTCGCGGCGGCGGCGGTGCTGCTGGTGCTGCTGCGCGTGCTGGCGCGCGGTGCTGGCCGCGGCCGGCCGTAGGCTCACGTACCACCGGCGCGCGCGGCGCCGGTTTCGTCCAGGAAGCGCGCGTAGTGCGCGATCGCGGCGATCGCGCGGACAGCGCGCTCCGGGTAGTGGTACGCGGGGACGTGCGCACTGTCGAGCATGAGACGCCCGCGAGCGACCGCGTCGCCGCCCATGTACACGGCGGCGACCGGCTTGTCGCTCGTCCGCGCGAGGTGCGTGATGAGGCGCGCGGTCCGCTCCGGTTCGGTCACCGCCTGCGGCGTCAGCAGCGCGATCACGGCATCGACGCCGGGGTCTTCGAGCGCCACCTCGATCGCAATCTGGTAGCGGTCAGCGGGGGCGTCGCCGAGCACGTCGATCGGGTTCGCGGACGAGGCGGCGGGAGGCAGCGACGCCGCGAGCCGCGCGCGGGCGTCGGGCGAGAGACGGGCGAGCTCGAGGCCGTACCGCTCGACCGCGTCCACCGCCATGACGCCGGGGCCACCGGCGTTGGTGACGATGGCGAGGCGCAGCCCGCGCGGCAACGGCAGGTACGAGAACGCCAGCGTGTAGTCGAAGAGCTCTTCCATGGTGTAGGCGCGCACAACGCCCGCCTGACGCAGCGCGGCATCGACAACGGCGTCGGTGGAGGCGAGCGCGCCGGTGTGCGACTGCGCGGCGCGGGCGCCACTGGCGCTGCGGCCCACCTTCATCATCACGAGCGGCTTGGTGGCGGTGACGCGGCGCGCGATGTCGAGCACGCGGCGGCCGTCGGTGAAGCCCTCGAGGTAGGCGACGATGAGCTTCGTCTGCGGGTCGTCGCCGAGGTACGAGAGCAGCTCGACCTCACTGACGTCGGCCATGTTCCCCAGAGAGACGAACTTCGAGAACCCGACATCGATCGCCCGCGCCCAGTCGAGGATGGCCGTCGCCATGGCGCCGGACTGGCTGATGACGGCGATCTCGTAGCGGTCGGGCTGCGCCTGGGCGAACGTGGCGTTGAGGCTGGCGAAGGTGTTGATGATGCCGAGCGAGTTCGGCCCGATGACGCGCACGCCACCGGCGCGCGCCAGCTCGACAATGCGCTGCTCGCGGCGCGCGCCCTCGGCACTGGCCTCGCGGAAGCCAGCGGTGATCACCACCGCGGCGCGCACGCCCTTGCGCGCGCAGTCGACGATGACGGACTCGACCGCGGCGGCTGGGACGGTGAGCACGGCGAGATCGACGGGGCCGGGGATCACATCCACGCGGGCGAAAGCACGGAGGCCGAGCACCGCGTCCGCATGGGGGTTCACGGGGTAGACCGCCCCGGCAAAGCGCGCGCGGGTAATGTTGTCGAGCAGCACGTACCCAAGCTTCAGTGGATCCCGCGAGGCACCGACGACAGCGATGCTGCGTGGCGTGAAGAACGCATCGAGCGCGGGCACCGCCAGATCCTGGGCCCGTTTGACCGCGGGCCCCGCGTCAGGCATCCGGCACGTCCCCAGGGGTTGCGCCGTCCCTGCCGGCCTCGGCGGCATCCGGCGCTTCGACCGCCTGCTTGAGGTTCGCGAGACCCTGCACAAGCGCGAGCTCGAACCCCTGGTTGCGCAGGCCGAGCGTGATGATCCGGAAGAACGCGTACTTGAAGCCGAATGGCGTGAGCAGCGCGACAACCTCCGTGCATCCGCGCCCGGGGTCGAGGCGATAGGTGAGCCAGCAGGGGATGTCGCCGATGGTGACCCGCATCTGGATCTCGCGGTCGCGCTCTCGCCGCAGCACCTCGAACTGCCCGTCACCGCGTGACGCCGTGGCGATGTCGCGCTCGAGGGCGGCGTAGATGTCGTGGGGGCTCGCCTTGATGGCGAAGGCTTTCTCGATCGTCATACACGTTTCCCGATGCGCGGCGTTGGCGGCAGCGGGCGTACACGCGGATAATACCCCGGACCGCGATTGGGGCGCAGACGCGGCGCTCCCTGGAAGTGCCTGGATGCGACTTCGTCTGGCCCTGTTCCTCCTCCCGGTTGCGCTGGCGCTTGCGGCGTGCTCCGGCCCCGGCTCCGGCGCCCCGACGGCCGCCGTGACGCCGGCGAGCACCCCGGCGCCGGACATCATCATACCGGCGGGCGCCCCGATCACGATCGGCATCTCTGCGGCGCTGACGGGGGACCAGCAGAGCATCGGCCAGGACATCGCCGACGCTGCGAGTCTGGCGGTCGCGGACCGCGGCGCCAGTGTGCAGGGTCACGCGGTCACAGTCGTGCGCCGGGACGACGGCTGCACGGACGCCGAGAAGGCCGTCGCCGTGGCGCGCAGCTTCATCGGCGACCCGGCGGTGGCTGGCGTCATCGGGCCGATGTGCACGACGGGCGCGCAGGCGGCAGACCGGCTGTACGAGGCGGCGCACATGGTCCACATCTCGCCTTCGGCGACGCGCGTCGAGCTGTCGCAGCAGGGGGAGCGGTACTTCTTCCGCACGGCATGGCGCGATGACCAGCAGGCAACCGTGCAGGCGCGCTACGCGCGCGGCGTCGCGAAGGCCGCTCGGGCGGTCGTCGTCGACGACGGCGAGCCGTACGGCAAGGAGCTGGCGCGGGCGTTTGTGCAGGCGTTCGAGTCGCTGGGCGGCGCGGTGCCAGCGCGCGAGCGGGTCAGCCGCGGGACGGTGGACTTCAGCGCGATCGTCAGGCGCATCACCGCCGCGAAGCCGGACCTGGTCGTCTTCGAGGGCCTGGACCCGGAGGCGGCGCTGCTGGTGAAGGAGCTACGGACGCAGCAGTACAGGGGCACGTTCATGGCGCCCGATGGCGCGCTCAGCGTCCGCGACTTCGTGCAGGCGGCCGGGGCCGCGGCGGAGGGAGCGATCATCTCGGGCGGGCCGCAGCCGGACGGCGCGTTCATCGCGAAGTTCCAGGCCCGGTTTCAGCGCGCGCCGGACAGCGCCTTCGTCCTGGAGTCGTACGATGCCGCCAGCGTCCTGTTCGCGGCGGTCGACGCCGTCGCCACGCCCGGCCCTGGCGGCTCGCTGCGCATCGACCGCGCGAAGCTCGCGGCGGCGCTGCGGGGAGAGAAGATGCTCGGCCTTACCGGCGCCATCTCGTTCGACGCGCACGGCGACCGCGCGGGCGACACCGCGGCGGACGCGGGACTCGTGCTCTACCGCGTGACGGACGGCCGCTTCGTGCCCGTGCCGGGCTAGGCGGCGAGGTCGCCGCTGCGCTCGAGCTCTTCGAGCGCGCGCGAGAGCGCCTCGTTGAGCAGGCGGATGGTCTCGTCGCGCGCATCGAGCTGCGCGCGCAGCTCGCTGACGCGTGCGGGGCGCCGCACGGGCTTCGGTCCGGTGGTGGTCGTGTGTTGCTGCTCCATCATGGCGCCATCGTGCTCCGCGCCGGGCAGGTGTGCCATCAGCAGATCCCCGTACTTCCTGCGTGACGGGGCGCAGGTCATGGGGACCGCGGCGCGGTTGCCATTGCACGCTAGCGCGCCGGCTATGCTGCCGGGAGGGCCGTCCCGCAGGCTTTGCGGCGAATTTCCGCACGTTTTACAGCATCGACACAGGTGCGCGCGGGCGGCCTGCGACGATACTGGTGGGGGCTCCAGCGGGGTCCGGAGGAGCAGATGAGCGCAGGCGGCACGATCGTAGTGGTCGACGACGACGAGCACATCCGCGAGCTGGCTTCAATCTACCTCGGCAAGGAGGGCTTCGACGTCGAATGCGCGGTGGATGGGACCAGCGCCGCCGAAAAGGTGCGGCAGGTGCACCCGGTGCTGGTGGTGCTCGACCTGATGCTGCCCGGCAAGAGCGGCTATGAGGTCTGCAAGGAAGTGCGGCAGGAAAGCGATGTGCCGATCATCATGCTCACGGCGCGCAACGAGGACGTCGACAAGATCGTCGGGCTCGAGCTCGGCGCCGACGACTACCTGACGAAGCCGTTCAACCCGCGCGAGCTGGTCGCGCGCGTCAAGGCGATCCTGCGCCGGTCCGACGGGTCGCCGGGACGCAAGGCCGGGCCGGTCATCCGCGTGGGCGCGCTGACGGTCGACAAGCAGCGGCGTGAGGTGAAGGTCGGAGGGCGCGAACTGACACTGCGCACGAAGGAGTTCGACCTGCTGGCGACGCTCGCCGAGAACGCCGGCATCGTGCTCACGCGCGAGCAGTTGCTGGACCGGGTCTGGGGGTACAATTTCTACGGCGAGACGCGCACGGTCGATGTCCACGTGCAGCACGTGCGGGCACGGCTCGCGGACAGCGGGCTGAGCATCGTCACGGTGCGCAGCGTCGGGTACAAGCTGGTCGAAGGACCGGCGCAGTAGGGCCAGCGCGTGTTCAAGAGCCTTCGATCCCGCCTCATCGCCTCGTTCGTGCTGATCGTGTTCATCACGCTCTTCACGGCGGGCCTGGCGTTGTTCGCGCGCCTGGGAGGCTACCGCGACCAGCTCACGGCGAGCACGCTGCGTGAGGTGGGCGCGCCGATCTACTACAACCTGACGTTGTTCGCTCCGGGCCAGACCGCGAACGGCGGCCAGAAGCTGCGCAACGACCTCGTGGCGTACCTGAACGCGCAACAGCGCGACTCGCGCGTCACCGTACTGCTGATCGACCGCTACGGCCGCGTCATCCCGGAGAGCACGACGGACACGAGCCTGCTCAACGAGCGCTTCGACGTGCTGCCGCCCCCGGCGCGCGGCCCGAACTTCCGCACCCTGCCCGAGCAGAAGCGCAGGACGAGCGACGGCCGCCAGATCCTGTACGTGACCATCCCGATGCCGAGGGCCGTGCGCCTGGCGCCGCCCGGGGTCAGCGAGATCGTCGTGGCGGCGCCGGAGGCGACGCCCGGGTCGATCTTCCGCGACGTAGC
>JAKAMA010000154.1 GCA_021813085.1 Chloroflexota bacterium
CGTCCGGCCTGACGCCGCCGCGCGCCGTATACGGCAACGACGTCGGCTGCGCGGTGATCGGCGGCTACGTGTACCGCGGCGCATCGATGCCGGAACTGGCGGGCTGGTACGTCTACGGCGACTTCTGCTCGGGGCGGGTGTGGGCGGTGCATGCGGGCGACACCTCGTCGCAGCCGATCCAGCTCATGGACAGCGGGCTCCCGATCGCGGCGTTCCTGCAGGCCAGGGACGGCGATCTGTACATCGTGTCGTTCGCGGGCGGCATCTACAAGATCGTCCGGAAGACGTAACGACGCCCGTCTGTCGGAGCGGAGTCGTGGGTGTGGCCGCCCCGCGATTGCTCGTCGGCCGCGTGGAAGCCATAGTGTCGGCGAAGCCACGCGGGCGCAGTCTCCGGCCCTGTCGTCTGTCGTCTGCTGTCCGCACTCTCAGCCCCACCCATGGAGGACGCCATGACCGATGATCTTGCCCTCGTATCCCTCGAAGACGTCGCGAAGCTGATCGCGGCGAAGCAGTTGAGCCCGGTCGAGCTGACGCAACAGATGCTCGACCGCATCGAGCGCCTGAACCCGAAGCTCAACGCCTACCTCACGGTCACCGCGGACCAGGCGCTCGACGCCGCACGCGCCGCCGAGCGCGAGGTCGCCGCCGGCCGGTACCGCGGCCCGCTCCACGGTGTGCCCGTCGCCGTCAAGGACCTCTTCGCCACGAAGGGCGTCCGCACAACCGCCGGCTCGAAGATCCTCGCCGGCTGGCTGCCGGACGAAGACGCGACCGTCGTCGCCAGGCTTGCCGATGCCGGTGCGGTCGGCCTGGGCAAGCTCGGCATGCACGAATGGGCCTACGGCGTCAGCTCCGACAACGCCCACTTCGGGCCCGTGCGCAACCCCTGGGACACCGAGCGCATCCCCGGCGGCTCCTCCGGCGGCGCCGGCGCCGCCACGGCGGCCGGCCTCGCGTACGCGACGCTCGGCAGCGACACCGGCGGCAGCATCCGCATCCCCGCGTCCTTCTGCGGCTGCGTCGGCCTCATGCCCACGTATGGCCGGGCGAGCCTGCACGGCGCTATCCCGCTGTCGTGGACGCTCGACCACGCCGGGCCGCTGACCCGGACGGTGCGCGACGCGGCGATCGTGATGCGCGCCATCAGCGGCGCCGACCCGCTCGACCCCGGCACCGAAGACCGGCCCGCGCCTGACTGGCTCGAAGGGATCGAGCGCGGCCCGAAGGGCCTCCGCATTGGCGTGCCGAAGCACTACTTCTGGCAGGACCTCGACCCGGAGGTCGAGCGGCTCGCCCGCAGGGCGCTGGCGGACCTCGAGGCCGCGGGCGCCACCCTGCGCGACGTGGACATGCCCGACATCGCCCGCTACGTCCCCGCCGTCACCAACGTCATGTTCGCCGAAGCCGCCGCCTACCACGCCCCCAACTTCCCGTTGCGGCGCGCCGACTACGCCCCGCAGGTCGCCGCGCTACTCGACGCAGGACTCGCGGTCACAGGCGTCGCCTACGTCGATGCGCTGCGCACGCTGCAGGAGGCGCGCCGCGGCGCCGCTGACGCGCTGCTCGACGGCGTCGATGTGCTCGCCATGCCGACGATCCCCGTCCCGGCGCCCACCATCGCGTCGATGCGCGAGGCGGACATCACGCTGCGCATCGTCGCCTTCACCGCGATCTTCGACCTGACCGGCCAGCCGGCGATGTCGGTGCCCTGCGGGAATACGGCGGACAATCTCCCCGTCGGAGTGATGTTTGCCGGCAGACGCTGGGACGAAGCTTCGGTGGTCCGGGCGGGCCGGGCGTACGAGCAGGTGCGCGGGCCGCTCCCGGCCCCGCCCATCGCCTGATCGCGGCGCCGCTACCGCCGGCCGCGTACGGGCGCCCGGCGCTGATAACGGCCCGGACGCGGCTTCTGGCCGAGCGACCCGTATGACGACTGCGCGAACTCGTGCAGCGCCGACCGGTCGTCGAGCATCGCCTTCCGCAGCTCGACCACCTGGTCGCGCAGCAGCGCGGCGCGCTCGAACTCGAGCGATTTCGCCGCCGACTTCATCTGCGATTCCAGGTCCTTGACCAGCCGCGTCATCTCGTCTTTCGGCATCGCCTTCACGCTGTACTGGCCCTGCTCTTCCGCGACCTTCTTGATCTGGTCGGTGATGTCGCGGATCGCCTTCGTGATGCCTTCCGGCGAGATGCCGTGCTCGTCGTTGTACGACTGCTGGATCGCACGCCGCCGGTTCGTCTCATCGATCGCGTAGCGCATCGAGTCCGTCACCTGGTCGGCGTACATGATCACGCGCCCGTCGATGTGGCGCGCCGCGCGGCCGATCGTCTGCACGAGCGAGCCGCCAGAGCGCAGGTAGCCCTCCTTGTCGGCATCGAGGATGCAGACGAGGCTGACCTCCGGCAGGTCGAGGCCCTCCCGCAGCAGGTTGATGCCGACGACGACGTCGTACACGCCGAGCCGCAGGTCGCGCAGGATCTCGACGCGCTCAAGCGTGTCGATCTCGCTGTGCAGGTAGTGCGTGCGGACGCCGGCCTCCTGCAGGTAGTCGGCGAGGTCCTCCGCCATGCGCTTCGTCAGCGTCGTCACCAGCGTGCGCTCGCCGCGGCCAGCACGCACCCTCACCTCGTCGAGCAGGTCGTCGATCTGCCCGCGCGTCGGGCGCACGTCGATGACGGGGTCGAGCAGCCCCGTCGGCCGGATCACCTGCTCGACGACCTGCGAGCTGACGGCCAGCTCGTGCGGCCCCGGTGTGGCCGAGACGAAGACGACCTGGTTGAGGTGGTCTTCGAACTCCTGGAAGCTCAGCGGCCGGTTGTCCATCGCCGAAGGCAGCCGGAAGCCGTAGTCGACGAGCACCTGCTTCCGCGCGGTGTCGCCGTGGTACATGCCGCGCACCTGCGGGACGGCGATGTGCGACTCGTCGATGAACATCAGGAAGTCGTCGGGGAAGTAGTCGAGGAGGGTCCACGGCGTGCTGCCGGCCGCGCGCCGCGCCAGGTGCCGGCTGTAGTTCTCGATGCCGGAGCAGTAGCCGGCCTCGCGCAGCGTCTCGAGGTCGTACGTCGTGCGCTCTTCGAGCCGCGCCGCCTCGAGGATCTTGCCCTGTGCGCGCAGCTCGACCAGGCGCTCGCGCAGCTCCACCTCGATGTCGTGGATCGCCTCGTCGAGCTTCTCCTTCGACGTCACAAAGTGCTTCGCCGGGTAGATGTCGATCGCGTCCCGGTCGGCGAGCAGCTCGCCGGTCAGCGGGTCGAGCTCGATGATCCGCTCGACCTCGTCGCCGAAGAAGTCGATGCGGACCGCCAGTTCCTCGTAGGACGGCTGGATGGTGATGCTGTCGCCGCGCATGCGGAACTTGCCGCGCACCAGGTTCATGTCGTTGCGCTCGTACTGCATGTCGACGAAGCGCCGCATGATGCGCGCGCGGTCGAAGCGCTCGCCCTTGCGCACACGCACGACGAAGCTCTGGTACTCCTCCGGCTCGCCGAGGCCGTAGATGCAGGAGACGGACGCCACGATCACCACGTCGCGCCGCTCGAACAGGGCGCGGGTGGCGGCGTGGCGCAGCTTGTCGATCTCCTCGTTGATGTCGGCGTCCTTGGCGATGTAGGTGTCGGTGCGCGGGATGTACGCCTCCGGCTGGTAGTAGTCGTAGTACGAGACGAAGTACTCGACGGCGTTCTCCGGGAAGAACTCCTTGAACTCGGAGCAGAGCTGGGCGGCGAGCGTCCGGTTCGGCGCCAGGACGAGCGTCGGGCGCTGGTAGTGGGCGATGACGTTCGCCATGGTGAAGGTCTTGCCGCTTCCCGTGACGCCGAGCAGCGTCTGCGCCCGGTCGCCGCGCTCGAGGCCGCGCACGAGCGCGTCGATCGCCTGCGGCTGGTCGCCGGTGGGCAGGAAGTCGGAGACGAGCTTGAAGTCAGGCATCGGGAGTCCGGTCGGTCTGTCAGGCGGTCAGTCGTCAGCCGGCCGTCCGCCGACCGATACAGCTTAGCAGGGCATCGTCGTGGCAGGTGCGATGCCGCCATGGCATGCTGACGCGTGGCGTCAGCAGAGCACGCGCGGTCGGCTAGCTGTCGTTTGGCGCGAGAGGAAGCCTGGGGTCAGGCGTCGCGACGCTTCCAGATCAGCCCGACGCCGAGCGTCACCAGCCCCGCCGCGCCAAGCATCAGGCCGAGCCAGCGCAGCGGCGCCCCATCGGCCGCGCCGCCGTCGCCGGTGCGCGGCAGCGACGCGCCGGCTCCCGCCGCGCCCGCGGGCGTCCGTGCCACGGTCGGCGTCGCGGCGGTGGCCGGCGCAGCCGGTGCCGGCGTCGACGTCGCGGGCGGCGTGATGCTGGCGGGCACGGTGGAGGTCGCGCTCGGCTGCCCGGTGGCGGTCGGCAGCGGCGCAACGGTGCTCGTGGGCAGCGCGGTGAACGTCGCGGTCGCTGCGGGCGGCGTGACCGTCGGCGCCGCCTGCACCACGATCGTGCCGGTCATGATCGTCGGGTGCACTTCGCACTCATACGTGTACGTCCCCGGCGTCGTAAACGTGTGTGAGAAGGTGTGGGGCGTCGAAAAGGTCCCCGACTCCCATGGATCCACCGTGTTGGCGGGAGACGTCGGCGGCGAGCATGTGGCACCGCTGCACGTGCTGTGCGGCACTGCCCCGCTGTTCCACGTCCAGGTCACCGTATCGCCCGCCTGGATCGTCGTGGTCGACGTGCCGGAGACGGAATCGGTGAAGGAGTAGTTCGCGACCGTCACGGCCGCGGTCGCGGCGCGCGCGTCGTGCGCCGAAGGGACGAGCAGCAGCGCCGTAGCGAGGGCAAGCAGGAGCAGTCCGAGCGCGATTAGTCGGGTCATCGCAATCCACCGTGTCTCGTCGCCACCGCGGCGGGCCCCGTCTCTGAGGATTCTTACGATGGCCGGACGGGGGCGGATTGCCGGGGGAGACGGCACGGCGATAGAATTGCGCGGGCTGGTGCGTCGCTGCAGGGGAGGTTCTGTGCACGTTCGGAAGGCAGTGGTGCTGGCGGCGGGCTACGGCACCCGGCTCCTCCCCGCGACGAAGGCGCAGCCCAAGGAGTCCCTCCCCCTCGTCGACAAGCCCATCATCCAGTACACAATCGAGGAAGCGGCCGCCGCCGGCCTGCGCCAGGTGATCATCGTCACCGCTGCCAGCAAGCGGGCTGTCGAGGACCACTTCGACCGCTCGCTCGAGCTGGAGATGACGCTGCGGGAGAAGGGCGACCTCCCGCGGCTCAGCGAGATCCAGCGCATCAGCGACCTTGCTGACTTCGTCTATGTGCGCCAGAAGGAGCAGAAGGGCGTCGGCCACGCCGTGCTCCAGGCGAAGGACATCGTGGGCGATGAGCCGTTCCTGCTGATGTTCCCGGACGACGTCCTCGTCGCCGAGGTCCCGGTCGCGAAGCAGATGGTGGATGTCTTCGAGGAGCGGGGCGGCAGCGTGATCGCGGTCGAAGAGGTGCCCGAGGGCGAGGTCGAGAGCTACGGCATCGTCGGCGGCACCGACCTCGGCGGCCGCGTCCTCCGCGTCGATGCGTTGGTCGAGAAGCCGAAGCCGGAAGACGCGCCATCGCACCTCGGCATCGTCGGGCGCTACATCCTGACGCCGGATATCTTCGGCGTACTCGAGAGGACGGCCCCGGGAAAGGGCCGTGAGGTACAGCTCACGGACGCGCTGGCGATCCTGATGCAGTCGCAGCCGGTGTTCGCGTACCAGTTTACGGGGCGGCGCTATGACACGGGCCGCCCGCTCGGGCTGCTCACGGCTGCCATCGAGATAGGCCTGCGGCGCGCCGACATCGGCCCGGGGCTGCGCGAGTTCCTCCGCACGCTGCCGATCGAAGACTGAGATGGCCGCCGGCCGCCGCAGCATCGGGCGCATCCTCTCGCTCGGGTTCCCGCTGCCGGGACCGCTCGTCGACAACTACAACTTCCTGACCGCGCCGTCCTTCTTCGACTACGACGCCATTGTGGTCGAGCCGGGCGCGCTCTCGCGCCTCATCGAGGGCGTGATCGACGGCTCTACCGAGGCCGAGACGTACGGGGGGAGCCGCGTGCGCAATGCGGCCGAGCCGCCGGCCGAAGTCCCGCTCGCGTCGGTGCTCCTGCGGCGGCGTGCCGAGACGGAGGCGCTGCTCGCCCACGGCGGCGCCGTCATCTGCTTCGCCACGCCTGCGACGATCCACGAGCGCATCGACGGCGCCGCGGCGCTCGACGATTACTACTGGCTGCCCGACGACCTGATCCGCTT
>JAKAMA010000155.1 GCA_021813085.1 Chloroflexota bacterium
CGGCGCGCAGTTCGTGGCGAGCAGCTATCGCAACATGCGGGCGCTGGTCGATGAGCTTGGGCTCGCGGCGAAGGTGCGGCGTCTGAAAACCGGCCGCGGCGCGGTGCTGCGCGATGGCCGGTTCGTATCCTCAGACTACGCGGGGCTCCGGGCGATCTGGAAGGCGAAGGACCTGCGCCTGGAGAGCAAGCTGCGGCTGCCATTGATCCTCTACGACCTGCGCCGCAACCGGCGCCTGCTCGACTTCTACGCGATCGAGAAGGCGGCGCCGATCGACGATGCGTCGGCGTACGACTGGGCCCTGCGCCGCTTCGGCCGCGAGGTGCTCGACTACATCATCGAGCCACCGTTCGCATCGACGTTCACGGTGCTGCCGGAGCATCTCTCGCGCGCGTTCGTGCTGGCGACGGTGCAGTACATGTTCTCGGGCTTCCGCCTGCACGCGTTCGAGGGGGGCAACGGCCTGTTGACGCAGACGCTCGCCTCGAAGCTGCGCGTGCGCACCGGGGTCGAGGCGGCACGGGTGGCGCAGACCGCCGACGGGGCGACGGTGACGCTGGCGGACGGCAGCACGGTCGATGCTGACGCGGCCGTCGTCGCGACGCCGGGCAGCCGCGTCGCGCGGTTGTGCGACACGCTGACGGCCGAAGAGCGGCGCTTCTTCGAGGGCGTGCGCTACGCGGCGAGCATCATCGTCTTCGTGATGACCGCGACGGCGGAGGCCGACCCGGGCGTGTACGGGGTGGGCATCAGCCGGCGTGAGGGCGTGCGCCTGTACGGACTGGCGATGGAGAATCCGAAGGATGGCGCGGTGCCGCCGGGGAAGACGATGTTCAACTGCGTCTTCAGCGAGGAGTACGCGGCGGAGCTGATGGGGCGCCCGGACGGCGCAATCGTCGAGGCGCTGCACGGCGAGCTGCGGAAGCTGCCGCTGCGGGGGCTCGACCGGATCGAGGGGCACGCCGTGCATCGCTGGCCGGAGCTGGTGCCGCAGTTCTACCCGGGCTACATCCGTTCGCTGGCGGCGTTCCAGCGACGGCGCGAGCGGAGCGACCGGCTCTTCTTCGCGGGCGACTATCTCGTGGCGCCGTATACGGAGGGCGCGCTGACGTCGGGACTGCGGGCGGCGGCGGCGGTGCGGGCGCGGTTTGCGCCGGACGGCGGGGGCGTGGCGATGGTGACGGAGCGAGACAGCGGACGCGCATAGCATGGCCAGCGGATCTGGGGCGGAACAGCGGGTGGTGCGGCGCAAGGAGCTGACGATCCACACGGACGGCGCCTGCCTCGGCAACCCGGGGCCGGGCGGGTACGGCGTCATCCTCGAGTACCAGGGCCACCGGCGGGAGCTGTCGGGGGGATTCCGACTGACGACGAACAACCGGATGGAGCTGACGGCGGCGATTGAGGGGCTGGCGGCGCTGAAGGAGCCGTGCGTGGTGACGCTGTACAGCGATTCGGCGTACGTCGTGCGGGGGATGTCTGAGGGTTGGGCGCGGCGCTGGCAGTTGAACGGCTGGCGCCGCGAGGGCCGGAAGCTGGCATCGAACCGGGACCTGTGGGCGCGGCTCCTCGAGCTCTGCCAGGTGCACGATGTCACGTTCCGCTGGGTGCGGGGCCACGCGGGCAACCCGGACAACGAGCGATGCGACCGGCTCGCCGTGGCGGCGGCGCAGCAGGCCGGGCTGCCCGTCGACGCGGGGTACGAGGCATCCGCCACCGGGCAGGGCGCGCAGGCGGATCGCAGCGTGTAGCACGGGCCGGCGTCCGGCGCCGCCGCGGCGGTACACAACGTGCCGTCTCGGCCCATCGGCGGCCAGGCGGCGGTGATACAATCCGCATTGCGATGCATGAGCGCGACGCGGCGCACGTCGGAGGGCAGCGCCTGGCCGACCGTCTGGCCGAGGCACGCACAGAGGACGATCCGTCCGTTCGGAGCAGGGCTGTCCGGTTGTGATGTCCCTCGTCGGCATGCGAAGTGCCTGTTGGACAGCGCTATTACCCAATGTGATTGCCCAATTTCCCGGTGAGCGCTTCCTGAGAGGGCCCGGCAACCGATTGACAAGCGGTGGCCGATGTGTAGAGTAAAGAAGGAACCAACGCTTTCAATTATTGGACGCTAGGGAGATATCCCTCGCCATGGTTCTGGCGGCTCACCACCCCGCAACATGACGCCCAAACACACGCCGCTCCCGCCTGCCGACCGTGACGTCGGCGCCTTGGGCGTGGCGATCGTGTCGCTCGACGCACGGTTCGCCCGGGAGTTGGCGGCGGCGCTCACGGCTCGCGCGCTCTCCGCCAGCACCTTCACCGCTGCGACACTTATTGAGACCGCCTGTTCCCCGCAGGTCATCGCGTTTGACGCGGGAACCGTCCCGCTGGACGCGCTGATCCAGTGCCGCCTGCGGTTCGATCGCGCCAGATCCCTGGTCTTGGGTCCGGGGGAACCGCGGCTGGTGATTGAGGGATTCGCCGCTGGGGTCGATGCGTGGATGCTGCGGTCTGAGCCGCTCGACATCATCGCGTCGGGCGTTTGTCTGCTTGCCCTCGGCGGCACGGGGATCTCGCGTGCCGTCCTCCAGTTGCTGCTCTCGCTCGCCATCACGGACGGCAATCACGCCGGGGAGCTCAGCGAGCGCGTCCGTCTCTCGCCGCGTCAGTTCGAGGTCTTGACCATGGCCGCTCGTGGCCTCACTGACCAGGAGATTGCGGATCAACTGGTGCTGTCCGTGCGGACGGTCAACCGCCACATGTCTGACATCCTCGCAATCCTCCACTGCTCGAACCGCAACGAGGCGAGCCGCTTCCTGCTTGGCCAGATGCCGCAAGCTGATGGCTCGCGGGGGCCGCAGGACGCCGTCTGACGTAGCAGCGTCCTGCGCCGCCGTGCGCACCAACGACCCTCCGCATGTGGTCCCGCACAATCGTCCCGTGTATTGCCGCGAACTCGCCACGCCCGTGACGCCGGCACTCGACCGGCGACGATGCACGGGAATGGGTATTGCGTTGGGTATGGACAGCGTTACGCGCGCGTCGCTACACGTCGATGACGAAGGCGACAGAGCTTATGAGAGGCGGGGCACGACGACATGGATTCTGCGCGTCACTCATGGGATCTTCCTAACGAGCCTGCGCGGATCATCCGCAGAGTCCTGCGGCGGCTCGATGCGTTGCGCCGGTTCCGTGACAGCAGCCGCAGGCGGCGGATCATCGTAGGCGCGGGCGCCGGCGTGCTGGCGTGTGCGGGCGTCGCCGCGATTGCCCTGGTGATCGCGGCCAGCAGCGGTCACAGCTTGACCGGCGGCCTCGATGACGGTCGCGGAAGTTCAACCGGCGGCCAGGCTACGCAGCCCCCACGTCCGGCGGGGCACGGTGCCGGACAGCCTGTCGGCTCTGGACCGGCACCGTCTGACGGCGCCTCCGCGCCCGGGTCTCAACTGGCACCGCCGCCCGCATCGGGTCAGCTCGCGCCAACGCCAAGATCTTCCGAATCGCACGGTGCTGCGCCCGGCGGATCGGGCGGCGGACCAGCGCCAACCGCCGCTGATCCGACACGACCGCCGGTCGCGACCGCGACACCGACTGCCACACCCTCGAACTCGACCGACATCCTGCCGACGGTGCTTGCCGCGGTGCCGACGCTGCCGCCTGTGCTGCCCACAGTGACGACATCGCCCATCCTCCCCGCGGCGACACTTCCGCCGATCCTGCCGACACTCACGGCGCCCCTGTGTCCTCCAGTCTGCCCCTGACCACCTGAAGACACCGCAGGACGCATCCAGCGTGTCACTGCCCGGCGCTCATCGGGCGTTGTCGCCGGCCGTAACGAGCGTGTGGCGCTGCGTACCATTTCCAGCCCTGGCCGTCATCCTCCTGCCAGGCCGAAAGAAAGCGCCCCTCACCATCGTCCTCTTGTGCAACGCGGTCATCAGTCTGCGTGCAGCGAAGGGAGGACGACTGTGGGGATCCGGGCGCACATCACACGCGCGTGTCCCGCTGCCGTCTGCTTCGCGCTCCGGGCCGCAGCTGATGAAGTAGTCGCAGGCAGGGATGCCGGTGCGCGCCACGGCGGGGTACCCCCTGGCCCCGGTGGCCGCCGCCCGCGTACGAACCTGCGGACGGGTCCCGGATCGCGCTCCACCCCCATCCGATCCGGGACCCAGTCCGTAGACGACGGTCTCGCTCCCCCCGGCCGTGCGGTGGTGAAACAGCAGGGTGGCCGGCGGCTGGTGGGCAGCTCAGCAGAGAGAGGCAGCCATGGCCATCGATGACGTGCAGCACCTCCGTGCAGTCGAAGTCCGCGCCGGCGAATCAGCGGTCCTCCATCTCGACGACCTCTTCCGCGATCTGGGGGGCGCCGCCAGCCGGGGTGAGTTCCGCCTTCATTACCAGCCGATCGTCCAGCTCCGCACCGGGCTGACCGTCGGCGTGGAGGCACTGATCCGCTGGCAGCATCCTACGGGCAGGCTGCTCTACCCCGACCAGTTTGTCCCGCTCGCAGAACGGTCCGGTTCCATCGTCGCGATGGGGCGCTGGGTGCTGGACGAGGCATGCGGCCGTCTCGCCTGCTGGGAACGCGCATACCCCGAGATGCCCCTCACCATCAGCGTCAACGTCTCCGTTCATCAGCTGCTGTATAGCGACTTCGTGGCCGACACGGCGCGGCTGCTGTGGCGTCGCGGCATCGAGCCGGACCGCCTCGTCATGGAAATCACGGAGAGCTTCGCCGCGTGCAGCGAGCGCGCTCGCCAGCAGATTCAAGGCCTCAAGGCGCTGGGCGTCCGCCTCGCCATCGACGATTTCGGGACGGGCTACTCGTCGCTGCGCACGCTCCGCGATTGTCCGTTCGACATCGTGAAGATTGACCGCTCGTTCGTCTCCGGGATCGGGCACGACGTCCGCGACCAGCAGCTCATACACGCCATCATCGAACTCGGTCACCTGTTCGACACCGAGGTCAATGCGGAAGGGATCGAGGAACGAGAGCAGTTCACGGTGCTCAGCGCGCTGGGCTGCGACGTGGGCCAGGGCCACTACTTCGGTCGACCGTTGGACGCCGGTTCGTTCGACGCATTCATGCACGGCGCGTACCACGCGTTTCGGCACAGCGAGATCTCCGGCACCTCACCTCTCCGGCTCAATGGCGGTACGCGGGCTCCACGGTTCGCCTGCGACGAGGCGAGCCGCTTGGTCGGGGCGGTAGCGCCGCGTGCCTCATGACGGCGCGCTTGCGATGGTCTCCTCGGCTTGCCGCCGGACGGCGCCGCGATGATGGAGGTCTGTTCGTCCGCGGCAACCGGGTCGCACTTCGGTCGTCCGGCTTGGGCGTCATCGCGGCCGGCGCCGTGAAGCGCCCCGCGCTGGTACGCATCCTGATAGCCGATCACAATCCCAGCCGCATCGAGATGACGTGCGGCGCGCTTGCGCGTAGCGGCATTTCCCATGGCTTGAAGATCGCGCGCGATCGTCGCACCCTCCTCGATATCCTCTTCCCCGGAGGCCACAATCCCCCGACGTTCCTGCCGGATCTGATACTTCTGGCGCTCGATCTCCCTGCTGGTAATACCTTGGAGATCTACCGCGCCATTCGCGCGAGCACCTGGCTGTCCGACGTCCCGTTGGTTCTGCTGTCGGCATCGACGCGCGAAGAGGGCCGCCGAAGGAAGTATCGGGTCACGGACAATACGTACGTGCGTACGCCGGAAGGTCTGTGTGAAACGATCGACGAGCTGGGCAGCCATTGGGCGACCTTCGCGCTCCTCCCGCCCATCGCGTAGATGTGCCGGTCCGAACGGGGGTGCGGCGTCCCGCGGCGGGATCTGCCGTGCCGGGCGCGGGTCAGCGGTCGTCGATGGGCACGTACTTGAGGTGGCGGGGGCCGGTGTACTCGAGCAGGGGGCGGATGAGGACGTTGTCCTCGTACTGCTCCAGGACGTTGGCGATCCAGCCGGGCATGCGGCCGACGGCGAACATCGGGATGAACTGCTCGTCGGGGATGCCGAGGAGCGAGTAGACGGCGCCGGCGTAGAAGTCGACGTTCGGGTAGATGCCCTTCGCGCGGTAGGGCTCCATCGCCTTCTCGATCTGCTGGAGCACCTGGAACCAGCGGTCGTTGCCCATCTTGTGGCCGAGGTCGCGGGCGACGCCGCGCAGCTCGAGCGCGCGCGGGTCGTCGGTCTTGTAGACGCGGTGGCCGAAGCCCATCACCTTCTCGCCGGCCTCGATCTTCTCGCGGATGTACTCGACGGCCTTCTCCGGGTC
>JAKAMA010000156.1 GCA_021813085.1 Chloroflexota bacterium
GGCGATCCCCGGCACGCCGGACCTGGAGCACCGCATCGGCGGGCTCGAGAAGGCGGACATCACCGGGAACGTGAGCTACGACCCGGCGAACCACGACAAGATGGTCCACCTGCGCGCGGAGAAGATCCAGCGCATCGCCCAGGATATCCCGGAGCTGGAGGTGGAGGGCGACGAGCGCGGCGGCCTGCTCGTGCTCGGCTGGGGCAGCACGTACGGCGTGATCACGACGGCGGTGCAGCGGGCGCGCGCCGAGGGCAAGAAGGTGTCGATGGCGCATCTGCGCTACCTCAACCCGTTCCCGCGCAACCTGGGCGATGTGCTCCGGCGCTACGACCGCGTGCTGATCCCGGAGATCAACCTGGGACAGTTGCGGCTGCTGATCCGTGGCACGTACCTGGTGGACGCGGTGGGGTTCAACAAGGTCGCGGGCCGGCCGTTCACGATCCGGGACATCGAGAACCGGATCGCCGAGCTTGCGTAGATCCGAGGCGTGACATGGTAACGGCGAGTCGGGACAGCAAGAGCGGCATCGAGGCGCTGAGCCGGAAGGACTTCGTGTCCGACCAGGAGGTGCGCTGGTGCCCGGGATGCGGCGACTACTCGATCCTGGCGCAGACGCAGAAACTGATGCCGGAGCTGGGCATCCCGCGCGAGAACATCGTGTTCATCTCGGGCATCGGCTGTTCGAGCCGGCTGCCCTACTACATGAACACCTACGGCTTCCACAGCATCCACGGGCGGGCGCCGGCGATCGCGAGCGGGCTGAAGGCGTCGCGGCCTGAGCTGAGCGTGTGGGTGGTGACGGGCGACGGCGACGCGCTGAGCATCGGCGGCAACCATCTCCTGCATGTGCTGCGGCGGAACGTCGATTTGCAGATCATCCTTCACAACAACCAGATCTACGGGCTGACGAAGGGGCAGTACTCCCCGACGTCGGAGCTGGGGAAGCGGACGAAGTCATCGCCCGCGGGGACGATCGACGCGCCCCTGCACCCGCTGACGGTGGCGCTGGGCGCGGAGGCGACGTTCGTCGCACGGACGATCGACGCGGACCCGCACCACATGGTGGGAGTGCTGGAGCGGGCATACCAGCACCGGGGCGCGGCGTTCTGCGAGGTCTACCAGAACTGCAACATCTTCAATGACGGCGCCTTCGCGGCGTTCACCGCCAAGGAGGTGCGCGCGGACCGGATGCTGTACCTGGAGCAGGGCAAGCCGATGATCTTCGGCAAGGAACGGAACAGGGGGATCCGGCTGAACGGGCTGACTCCGGAGGTCGTCGAGATCGGCGTCGATGGCATCACGGAGGCGGACCTGCTGGTGCACGACGAGACGCGCGAGGACCCGACGATCGCCTTCATGTTGAGCCGGATGAGCTATCCCGAGTTTCCGGTGCCGGTCGGCGTCCTGCGCGCGGTGCAGCGCCCGACGTACGATGCGCTGATGGCCGCGCAGATCGAGCACGCGATCGCGACCGAGGGCCCGGGCGACCTGCGGGATCTGTTCGTCGAAGGCGACACCTGGACCGTCGAGTAGCGAAGGACGCACGGACGTGATCTGCCCCGAGTGCCGCACGGACAACATCGATGGTGTCGACCACTGCGAAAACTGTGGGCAGCCGCTGTTGGGGCTCGACCTGCCGGATGCCGCGGGGGCGCCGCGAGGGCGCGAGTTCATCTACGAGCGCCTGTGCGACCTGCCGGCGAAGGCGCCGGTAAAGGTCGAGACGACGGACCCCGTCGGGCTGGCGGTGCGGCTGATGCAGGACCAGGACGCGCAGTGCGTGCTCGTGATGCGCGCCGGCCAACTGGCGGGCATCATCACGCCCTGGGACATCCTGCACAAGGTGGCGGGCCCGACGGAGGACCTGAACGCCGTCACGTGCGGCCAGGTGATGACGGCGGACCCGGTGTTCCTGCGCGACGACGACAACATCGCGGTAGCGATCAACAAGATGTCGGTCGGCGGCTTCCGGCACATCCCGCTGCTGCGCGCCGGCGTGCCGACCGCGGTCGTCAGCATCTCGGACGTCTTCCAGCACATCTCGCCGCACCTGGCGTAGCCCTCACCCCCGGCCCCCGGACGGGCGGTCTGGCCTCTCCCAAGATGGGAGAGGGGGATCATGTACGTGGAGGTTTGTGTGAAAGCCGCGGCGCTCAAGGGGTCGCGCGCGATGGAGATCGTCGAGCTGGCGGATGCGCCGCCGGCGCCGGGCGAGGTGAAGCTGCGGGTCGCGTACTGCGGCGTCTGTGGCTCCGACCTGCACGAGTACGAGAGCGCGCAGCCGTTCCGGGCGATGGGGATGCTGCAGCCGGTGATGGGGCACGAGTTCAGCGGCCGCGTCGTCGCGGTGGGCGAGGGCGTGCGCGGTGTACGCATCGGCGAGCTGGTCGCCGGGAACCCGGGGCCGGGGTGCGGCGAATGCGCGTACTGCGCCGCGGGACGCGAGAACCTCTGCCGTACGGGCTCGCTCGGCGGCACGGGGTATACGCGGCCAGGCGCCTTCGCCGAGTACGTGACGATCGCGGAGCGGGCGGCGGTCGTGCTTCCGGACGGCGCCGATGCGCGCGCCGCAGCGCTGACGGAGCCGTTCGCGGTGGCGCGGCACGCGCTGGTCCACGGTGGATATCGGCCCGACGAGCTGCTGGTGGTCGTGGGAGCCGGGCCGATCGGGCTGCTCACCGTGATCGCCGCGCGGGCGATGGGCGGCGCGCGCATCGTCGTGTCGGAGCCGCTGGCGGGCCGGCGGGCAGCGGCGGAGCGCTGCGAGGCGCTGCGTGCCGTGGAGCCGGGGGAGCTGGTCAACGTGTCGCGGGCGCTGTCGGAGGGAAACGGCGCGGAGATCAGCGTCGACGCGAGCGGGTTGCCGGCGGGCATCGCGAGCTGCGTCGACGCGACGGCGCGCGGCGGCCGGATCGTGCTGGCGGGCGTCGGCGAGCAGCCGTTTCCGCTCGACATCACGCGCTCGATCATCAGCGAACTGACGTACGTGGCGGTGCTCGGCTATACGCGCGCGGAGTTTATCGAGGCGGCGATGCTGATCGCGGAGCGCCGGGTCGACGTGTCGCCGGTGATCTCGGAGGTGGTGCCGGTGGAAGCGACGCCTGAGGCGTTCGCGCGCCTGTCCAGCGGGCGGGGCGAGCTGCGGAAGGTGCTGGTGTCGCCGGATGCGTGACCGCGACGATCCGCAGACGGCGTGGGTGATATGCAGACGGTGAACTACCGGCCGATGACGGAGGCGGACCTGGGCGCGACGGCGCTCGTCCGCAAGGCGGCGAACGAGTGGCTGGCGCGCAGCGAAGGGCGTGACGTCGACCCGCACCTGCCGGACCGTCCCCTGCCGCAGCGGCACCTGCTGCGGACGGACCCTGCCGGCTCGTGGGTGGCAGAGCTGGACGACGTCGTGGTCGGGTGCGCACAGGGGTCGGTACGCGGGGACATCTGGTACCTCTCGCAGTTCTTCGTGCTGCCCGAGGCGCAGTCGCTCGGCGTTGGGCAGGAGCTGCTGGTACGCGCGCAGGCGTACGGCCGCGAGCGCGGCGCGCGTGTGCTGTCGGTCACGGCGTCGACGTCTCAGGCGGCGCACGGGCTGTACATGCGCCAGGGGATGTACGCGGTCGGCGTCGGGTACCGGCTGTCGGGGCCGATCGGGCCCCTGCGCTCGCTGCCGGAGCCCGCGGACCATGATAAGCGCGTCGTCGGCTGCGGCGCCTTGCAGGATGCGATGGCGGCGCTCGACCGCGACGTCTGGGGGGCGGAGCGACGGCAGGAGCACGCGCTGTTCCTGGCGGGCGGGTTCGCCGAGCAGGAGACATCGTTCGCGCTGACGAGCG
The DNA here is from genome assembly GCA_021813085.1 of Chloroflexota bacterium. Classification (GTDB taxonomy): domain Bacteria; phylum Chloroflexota; class Dehalococcoidia; order DSTF01; family JACRBR01; genus JADMII01. The sequence continues at coordinate 3,834 of JAKAMA010000156.1, forward strand.
ACGGCACGCTGCTGGGCTACGGCTACGCGATGGACGACGGGCACATCGGACCGCTGGCGGCGCGCGCGCCGGAGACACAACTGCCGCTGCTGCGGATGGCGGCGGACTGGCTCATGGGGCGTGGCGTCGAGCGGGGATACTGCTACTGTCTGTCGCTGAATCCGACCCTGATGCGCGCGTTCCTGGACGCCGGCTGGCGGATCGGCGGCTGGAGCTTCTTCCTGGCCTCGGCGCCGTTCGGGCAGTTCGACCGCTACCTGCCTTCGGGCGGGCTGCTGCTGTAGCAAGCGCGAGGGCGGAGCTGAAGCTCCGCGGCTACATGTCCTGGCGCCCGGCCGCCGTAGATGCGGGCGTGGCGCCTATACTTGCGCGTGACCAACGCTCACCGCCATCGCACGGAAGGACCGGAAGGCGCTGCCGCTCTGCGCCCGCGCGGCGTCGTGACGCGCGAGGTCGTGCGCGCGCTCGAGCGCGCGCTTGGGCGCGAGCGCGTGATCTCGACGCCGGAAGAACTGATCGCGTACGAGTTCGATGCGACGATCGAGCGCGGCATGCCGCAGGTGGTCGTCTTCCCCGAATCGACGGAGCAGGTGGCGGCGGCGGTGCGGGTGGCGCATCGGGCGGGGGTGCCGGTGATCCCGCGCGGCGCGGGCACGGGGCTGAGCGGCGGCGCGGTCGCGGCGGCGGGCGGCGTGATCGTCGCGCTGACGCGCATGAAGCGCGTCCTGAAGATCGATGCGGTGAACCGCGTTGCGGTGGTAGAGCCGGGCGTGGTCAACATTGACCTGAGCCGCGTTGTCGCTCCGTACGGGCTGTACTACGCCCCAGACCCTTCGAGCCAGCGCGCCTGCACGATCGGCGGCAACGTCGCCGAGAACGCGGGCGGGCCGCACTGCCTGGCGATGGGTACGACGACGAACCACGTCCTCGGGCTGGAGCTGGTGCTCGCGGACGGCGAGGTCGTCGAGGTTGGTGGGCACAACCGCGATGTCGCCGGCTACGACCTGACGGGGGCGTTCGTCGGCTCCGAGGGGACACTGGCGATCGCGACGAAGATCATCGTGCGTCTTTCGCGCATCCCGGAAGCGACGCGCACCCTGCTGGCGATCTTCGACCAGATCGACGACGCGAGCGGTGCGGTGTCCGCGATCATCGCGGCGGGCATGGTGCCATCGGCGCTCGAGATGATGGACCGCAACATCATCCGGGCGGTCGAGCCGGTGTTGCACTGCGGCTATCCGCTGGACGCCGAGGCAGTCCTGCTGATCGAGGTCGACGGGCTGGAGGAGGACACGGTCGAGCAGGCAGAGGCGGTCGACGCGATCTGCCGGCGTCACGCGGCGCGCGAGGTGCGGCTGGCGGAGGCGGCGGCCGACCGCGAGCTGCTGTGGGCGGGGCGCAAGTCGTCGATCAGCGCGCTCGGACGGCTCTACCCGAACTACTACGTGCTGGACGGCGTCGTGCCGCGCACGCGGCTGCCGGACGTGCTGCGCCGGGTGTACGCCGTGGCCGAACGCTACGGCCTCGCGGTGGCCAACGTCTTCCACGCGGGCGACGGCAACCTGCACCCGAACCTGCTGTTCGACGAGCGCGAGCCCGGCGTCACCGCGAAGGTGCTGGAGGCGGGCGCCGAGATCATGCGGCTGTGCGTCGACGCCGGCGGCAGCATCACGGGCGAGCACGGCGTGGGGCTGGAGAAGCGCGACTTCATGGGCTGGCTCTTCAGCGACGACGACCTGCGCGCGATGTCGCGACTCAAGACGGCGTTCAAGGCAGGCGAGGACTTCAACCCCTGCAAGGCCTTCCCAACCCATGCGGGGTGCGGCGAGGTGACGCAGGCGCAGGTGCGGCGCACGGCCGCGGCGACCGGACCGGACCTCTATGTCTGAGGCGGTGATGGTGCACCGGATCGATGCGTATGTGGCTGCGATGAGCCAGCCCGACGCCCCGCCTGTCTGCCGCGACGGCCTCGCCGCGTATGCCGTGGACGGGCTCCTTCCAGCGGTCGCCGTCACGGCGACAGATACGGATCATCTGGGGCGGTGCCTATCCGAAGCGCAAAAACAGGGCATGGCCGTCATCCCGTCCGGCGGCGGCGCGCACATGGGGCTGGGTAACACGCCGGCGGCGTTCGATATCGCGCTCTCGACCGTGGGCCTCGACCGCATCATCGCGCACGAGCCGGCGGACCTGACGGTGACCGTCGAGGCGGGCGTGCCGTTAGCGACGCTACAGGTGGCGCTCGCCCGCCACGGGCAGTTCTTGCCGCTCGACCCACCGGCCGCAGCCGGCGCGACCGTCGGCGGCGTGCTGGCGGCGGACGCGCAGGGCGCGCTGCGTCACGCGTTCGGGACGGCGCGCGACTGGCTCATCGGCGTCAAGGTAGTGCAGGCCGACGGCACGCTCGTGAAATC
>JAKAMA010000157.1 GCA_021813085.1 Chloroflexota bacterium
CTTCGGGGCCGCCTGGATGGGGCTCGCCGTGCTGGCCGGCGGCGGCGCGCTCGCCTTCTTGATCGCGCTCGCGCTGCCGCGGATGCCGCTCCCGGCCGTGCGCGAGGACCACATCCTGCGCAACCTGATCGCGCATCGGCGCGAGCTCATCGCTGTCTATCAGATGGCCGTCTTCTCGTTGTTGATCCAGGCCGTCTACATCTCGTCGATCGCCGTCGCCGGCCGTGCGTTCGGCATCCACATCTCGTGGTGGTACTGGGCGTTCGGCGCCTGGCTGATCGCCATCGCGCTGCTGCTGCCGATCGCCATCGGCGGCCTGGGCGTCCGCGAGTCGAGCTTCTCCGCCCTCGTCACGCACGCCGGCGCGGCCGCGGCGCAGGGCGCGTCGACCGGCTTCGCGCTGGGCGTCCTGCTGGTCGCGGCGAATGGCATCGGCCTGGCGCTGATCGCGCTCGTCGAGCGCACCCGGCGCCCGTCCCGTGCGGCGTCCATCGAGGCCGGCGGCGCGAGGGTGCAAGGGTAACCGGCAGGGCGCTGTCTACGCGGCACCCGGCCGGCCGCCGAGGTCGGACAGTCCCGTCGCCGCGTCCGCGCGGCGCTCGCCGCCCTTGCCGATCTTCGGCTCCGTGCCCGCGAGCAGCCGGCGGATGTTGCTGCGATGCTTCCAGACGATCAGCGTCGCCGTCGCCGCACCCCACGCCGCGTACGCCCACGGGCTGACGCCCAACGCCGCGAGGACGATGAAGACGACGGCGATCAGCGGCGCCATGGTGATCGACATGACGGACATGATCCGCACGCTCCCCACGACGAGCGCCGCGACCGGGACGACCGCCGCGGCCGCCGCGGGGTTCATCGCCAGCGCGGCGCCGAAGCCGCTCGCGACAGCCTTGCCGCCGCGGAACCCCGCGTAGAGCGGCCAGACGTGCCCGCTCACCGCCGCGAATCCCCCCGCCGCCGCGATCCAGGCGCGCGCGTCGCCGCCCTCCACCCCCGCCAGGTGCCCGAGCCCGAAGCCCAGGTAGACCGGCACGAGCCCCTTCGTGATGTCAGCGAAGACGACGAAGATGCCGGCCTTCGCGCCAGCCGTGCGGATCACGTTCGTCGCGCCCGTCGCGCCGCTGCCGTAGTCCCGGATGTCCACGCCGCGCGCCGCGCGGCCGACCAGCAGCCCGACCTGGATCGAGCCGATCAGGTAACCGACGACCGCCGCCACGACCAGCGCCCACCACATGGCCTGCCTCCCTGCCGATCGATTCGTAACAGTCCGGCGCCCCCGGCGCAATCCGCGCCGGCCGCCCGTACGCGCGCACGGTTGCGGGAAGGGCGACCGGCCGGGCGCCCCTGCGCCGGCCGCCGGCCGTGCCCGCCGGTTGCCCGCACGCGGTCACGAAACCGCCCACCGTACCTGCCCCGACGGCGCCCCCGGCCCGCCCTCCGAGGGGCGGCGGCGGAAATCAACACGCACATTTGTTGACGCGATCCTTGACATACGACCGGGTGTGGTTACCATAGCCTGCAGGGGGGCGTGGTTCTCGGGACTGCGCCCCTTCGCGTGCCTGCCGTCCACCGCTGCCCGGCGCAGGCCGGGCTCCCCCCGGGTGGCTTGCGGCGCACGCCTCTGCCCCTGTGGTTCGTCCATGCGAGCATCCGCCGCGCGCGCCGCCTGAGGCGCCCGCGCGGCGTTTCCGGAGGCGCCACCGCCGACAGCAGGACCAGGCAGTGCACGGGGAGACGCGCCAGCAGGACGGACGCGTCGTGACAGGCAGGGATCGCCAAGGGTGTTGGGGTAGGGAAGACGCGCCGGCCGTCCGTACAGGTGTTGGGGTACGGACGAGACGCCGGACGTCCGTACGGGTGCCGGGGATGATGCGTCGCCGTCCGCGCGCCGATGCCCGCGCCGGCACGTGCCGGGGTTGCGCCGGACCTGCCGTCGCCGCGGCGGAAGCGTCATGAGCATGCGGCGCCGCCAGCAGGCTGCGCTTACCGCCGTCGCGGGCGCAACGTTGCTCGCGCTGGCGCTGGCGTTCGGCTTCCCGAACGGCTCCTTCCCCATCCTCGGCGCGATCTTCGGCTCCGGGACGCCCACGGCGACGGCCAGCCCGCCGCCGGCGAGCACCTCGACCCCGGTCCCGGTCGCCACGCTCACCCCGACACCCACCAGCGTACCGACGAACACGCCGACGCCATCGGTCACGGGCACGCCGACCAACACGTCGACGCCCACCGCCACACCCACGCCGCTCTGTCCTGGCACCGGCACCGTGGTCTGCGTGCTGCCGCCGGCGCAGTCGGCGTTCCTTGGCCAGCAGCTCACCGTGACCGTCTCGATCAGCCGCGCCTCCAACCTCGGCGCCTATCAGGCGACCGTGAACTACGACCCTGCTGTGCTCGCATTCGTGAGTATGAACACCTTCAGCGGCGTCAACGACGTGCCGTTCCTCGGCAGCAGCGGCCGGCCCATGGTCTGTGCCCCGCAGCCCCCGTCGAACGGACAGGTGTCCGTTGCCTGCGCCACGCTCGGCCAGGTCCCGCCGCCGGGCGTCAACGGCGATGGCGCCCTCTTCGCCGTCACCTTTACGACGCTGTCGCCTGGCACGACCCCGATCGCGCTCACCAATGTCCGGATCACGGACCCGCTCGCCGTTACCCTTCCGTCCTCCACGCTGGACGGATCGGTGACCGTGATCAACGCGACGCCGACGCCCTGCGCCGGCGCCTGCCCGACGAATACGCCGACGCCCACGGTCACGCCGATCGTGACGCCCAGCGGCGCGCCGGTCGCGGCGCTCGTCCCGGCGAATGCCTCGGGACTGGTCTCGAGCACCGTGCCCGTGCAGGTCACGATCGCGAACGCGCCGCCGCTCGGCGCGTTCCAGTTCAGCATCTCGTTCATCCCCGGGGGCGCGTCCGTGCTCGATGTCGTCCCCGGCCCCTTCCTGGGCGCGACCGGCCGCTCCGTCTTCTGCGCGCCCGCCTACATCCTCCCCAACCAGGTCACGTTCGGCTGCGCGTCGCAGGGATCCACGATCCCCGCGCCGACCGGTTCCGGGGTCCTCGCCACGGTCGACTTCGTCGTCCGGGGCGTCGGGCCGACGAGCCTCACCCTTTCGATCCAGGCCGCAGACCCGCAGGGCGTGCCGATCAGCGTCGGGGCCGCCAGCGGCGTCCTCACCGGCATCGCCGGCGCCACCGCCACGCCGACAGCCTGTCCGGGCGTCTGCCCGAGCGCCACGCCGACGGCCACGCTGACGCCGGTGCCGACGCCCGTCTCGTTCCCCCTGACCTGCGCCGCGGCCGGCACCGCGGTCTGCGTGCAGCCTTCGACGCAGAGCGTCGCGGTCGGGCAGACCGTCGACGTTGGCATCGTGGCCGCGAACGTCACCAACCTCGGCGCCTTCCAGTTCACGGTGAACGTCGACCCGTCGGTCCTGACGCCGCTCGGCGCGGACGTCGGCGCCTTCCTTGGCAGCAGCGGGCGCACGCTTCTGTGCCCGCCCGCGGTCGTCGGCACGGGCACCCTGCGCTTCTCGTGCGCGACGCTCGGCGGTACCCCGCCCGCGGGCCCGAACGGGTCCGGCGTCATCGCGTCCGTACACTTCCTCGTGGCGGGGCCGGGCACGTCCGCCGTCATGCTCAGCAGCGTCATCATCACCGACGTCGCGGGCACGCCGATCCCCGCCGTCACCGAGGACGGCTCCATCACGTCGATCGTCGTGACGCCGACGCCGTGCCCCGGCGGCATCTGCCCCACAGCCACCAGCACCTCGACGCCGACGCCCACACCGACGCCGTTGCCGATCTCCTGCCCGGCGGTCGCCGGCTCCGCGGTGATGTGCCTCGTGCCGGCGACGCAGACCGTCGCCGTCGGCTCCAACTTCTCCGTGGACGTCGTCGTCGACAACGCCACCGACATCGGGTCGTACGAGTTCATCATCTCATTCGACCCGGTGCGCCTGACGGCGCTGACCGCGGTGGACGGAGGATTCCTGGGCAGCACCGGCCGTACGATCTTCTGCCCCGCGCCGATCATCGGCCCCGGTACGATCCGATTCGCCTGCGCCAGCCTCGGCGCCTCGCCGCCCGGCCCGACGGCACCCGGCATCCTGTCGGTCGTCACGTTCGCCACCAATCTCGTCGGTTCGAGCACGCTGACGTTCACGAAGACGACGCTGTCGGACCCGCTGGCGAACCCCATCCCGGTCACCGGCATCGGAGGGAGCGTGACGATCCAATGATCCGCGCGCTGCTCACGCCCTCGATGAAGAAGCTCGTCGTGTTGGCCGCCGCGCTCGCCGTGGCCGTCCTGCTGGCCGCCGTGGCCGCCTGGCGCCCCGGCCTCGCGTCCACGCAGCTTCCGCCTGCCGGCGTCGCGCCGGCCGTCACCCTCCCGCAGAGCCAGGCGCTCTACACCGTACGCCGCCTCGAAGGCGACGTGAACGGCGACTGCATGGTGAACGTCAACGACGACCAGGAGGTCGCCCGCCGCTACCTCGTGGGTCCGGGCAGCCTGCTCTACTCGCCGCTGTACGACATCAACCTGCCGCAGCCGGACAGGATCATCGACATCAGCGACGTGCAATTCGTCTTCGGCCGCAACTACAGCACCTGCGCCCATCCGATCCCGCCGCAGCCGCCCATCGCGCTCACGACGTCCCCGGCGGCGGCGCCGATCACGCTCACGAAGATCCCCGCCACCGCCAACATCTGGATCTGCCAGCCCGGCGCCGGGCTCTGCGCCGCGTCCTCGCCCGCGCAGCTCGGCCCGAACGACTGGCTGAACGGGATCGTCGTGGACGAGGTGATGACGGTGAACGTGCCCCAGCCGATCATGGAGTACACCTTCGAGCTGCGGTACACGCCTTCGATGTTCCAGCCGCCCACCATCGCTGACCAGGCGCAGCTCAGCGCGAACGGCGCCCAGACGCTGTGCACGCAGAGCGAACTCGTGCCGGGCGATGTGACGTTCCGCTGCGTCTCGTCGGGCACGCCGGCGAGCTGGACCGGCCCGCGCACGGTCGCGAAGGTCACGCTGCTCCTGCGCCCGGGCGTCGCGTCGACGATCCGTCCGGCGAGGGAGAACGGCATCGCCACCAGCATCTTCGACGTTTCGGTGAGCGCCGGCGGCCCGACGCCGACGCCCTCGCCCACGGCCGTAGCGACGCTCACGCCCGCCGCGACGTCCACACGCACGGCGACGCCGGTGGCCACGGACACCCCGCTGCCCACGGCGACGCCCACCGTCGTGCCGACGAGCACGCTGGTCCCGACCGCCACCCGCACGCCGGCCCCGACCGCGACCATGTCGGCCGTGCCGACTGCCACCAACACCCCGGCGTCCACCGCCACCGCCGGCACCGCGACGCCGCCCGCGACACCGCCGCCGCAAGCGACGGGCGTAGTGCCACAGGCCAGCGTGACGGTGTCCCCGTCCCCGCAGCCGTCCCGGACCGGCGTGGCCGCGCCGACCATCACGGTGGTCTCCACGGTCATCGGCGCCGAGCGGCAGCCGCCCTCCCGTGGCCTCCCGAACACGGGCACGGGCGGCCGCTTCCCCGCGGGGAGCGCTGGCTCCGCGGCCCTCGCGGTCGTCGCCGCCTCCGCGCTCGCGCTGGGCAGTTGGGCGCTGCGCCGCCGCCGCCGCTAAGCGCAGGGGTCGCACGTGCCCACGGCTGGTGTAGGGGCACAAGGCGTTGTGCCCCTCCAGGTGCTGGGAGCGATGTTCGTTCGCGCTGGTGCCGGGTGCCGGGCATGCGGCGTTGCCTGTCGTCATCCCGTCCGGCGCGTCGTTGGCGCGCATCGATGCGCATGCCCGCTACGGCGACGGCGCCACCCAGACGCGCCCGACGGTGAATTCCGCCGTCCCGGCTGTCTTCGACTCGAGGTACAACTTGCTCGGACTGGCGATCACCACGCGCACACGCACCGCCCGCGAGAGGAAGGTCTGCGCATCCTTCGACGGCAGAGAGCGGTCGCACGGCAGCTCCGCGTACACGATGCGCCGCGTCGTGGCGATCGTCAGCACGCCGCCCGTGCAGCTCAGCGAGTAGAACCGCTCGTCCTCCGCGCTGCCGGAGCCCGCCGGGTTGCCGAACTGCGCCGAGGCGCGCAGTTGCTGCGCCGCCGCCGGCACGCCCGCCGGCGCTGGCCGCGCGTCGGCGGTCGCGGTCGCCCCGGCGGCCGCT
>JAKAMA010000158.1 GCA_021813085.1 Chloroflexota bacterium
TCCTCACCGCCCGCGGCGAGGACATCGACCGCATCGTCGGCCTTGAGATCGGTGCCGATGACTACATGGCGAAGCCGTTCAACCCACGTGAGCTGGTCGCCCGCGTCAAGGCCGTGCTCCGCCGCGCCCAGGGTGAGCGCGAGATGCCGGAGGTGATCGAGGTGGACGGCCTGCGCATCGACGCGGCGAGCCGGGAGGTGACGCTGGACGGACAGCAGATCCACCTGCGGGCGAAGGAGTTCGAGCTGCTCTCGGCCTTCGCGCAGCACAAGGGCACCGTGCTGGACCGCGAGCGCCTGCTGCGCATGGTGTGGGGTGCCGACTACTACGGAGACACCCGCACCATCGATGTGCACGTCGCCTGGCTGCGCGAGAAGCTCGGCGGCTCTTCGGTGAAGATCCAGACCGTCTGGGGCGTCGGGTACAAGCTCGTGGTTGAGAACGATGCTGGGGAGCCTTAGAGCCAGGCTGACCATCTCCTTCGCGCTGGTCGTCGCGCTTGCGGTGTTCCTGGCCGGCATCGGCGCCCTGTTTCTCCTGCGCGACCAGCAGCAGGCCACGGTGCGCGAGCGCTACGGCCGCTTCGCCGAGCCGCTCAACCTGACGGTCTCGGGCCTGCTCGCCAACCACAACTCCCTGAACACGATCGAAGCGGCCATGGGCGCGAACGCGCGTGAGTTCGGCGTGCGGGTGCTGCTCGTCGACCAGGACCTGAAGGTGGTCTACGACAGCCAGCAGAAGCTCGATGGCAGCTACGTCCTCTCGTTCGAGAACCCCAGCATCGGCGTCATCTCGACCACGGGCGCGCGCTACAAGGCGGCCGGCTACGAGGCCGCGAACCTGGAGCTCTTCGCCCCGCCGACGATGGGCGACCCGCAGTCGCCGCGGTACATCGCCCTCGTCGCCGTGCCCGCCAGCCAGCTCGGGTCGGCAACGCTGGACCTGGCGCCGCGCCTCGCGGTGGCGAGCGCGATCGCGCTCATCGTGTCGTTTCTCGTCTCCTACTTCATCTCACGTTCGATCTCCGGGCCGCTGCGCCGCATCACGCAGGCGTCGATGCAGATGGCGCAGGGCGACTACGACGTGCACATCCCCATCAAGGGCGAGGACGAAGTCGGGAGGCTGGCGGAGGCGTTCAACACGATGGCGCAGGAGGTCAGCCGTTCGCAGCGCACCATGAAGGACCTGCTGGCGAACGTCTCGCACGAGCTGAAGACGCCGCTCACGTCGATCCAGGGCTTCTCGCAGGCGATGCTCGATGGCGCGGTCCAGACCGACGAGGAGTTCCGCGAGTCGGGGCGGATCATCAACGAAGAGGCGACCCGTATGCGCGCGCTCGTCGAAGATCTGCTGCTCCTGTCGCGCATGGAGACCGGCCAGATCCCGATGGAGCACAAACACGTCGAACTCGCGCCCATGCTCGAGCAGACGCTCGAGCGGTTCCAGTGGGCGATCCGCGACGCGGGCATCCAGTCCGGCACCCGCATCGAGTACATCCCACCCGTGCACGGCGACGCACGGCGGCTCGAGCAGGTGTTCTCGAACCTGATTGAGAACGCGGTGCGCCATACGCCGCTCGGAGGCGTGATTACCGTGAGCGCCCTGACGCTGCGCAACGGCGAGGTCAGCGTCAGCGTGCACAACACGGGGTCGGTGATCCCGAAGGAGGACCTGCCGCGCGTCTTCGAGCGCTTCTTCCAGGTGGACCGCGCCCGCGCCCGCAAGGGCGGCACGAGCGGCCTCGGCCTCGCGATCGTCCGGGAGATCGTGGAGGCGCACGGTGGCCGCGTGCGCGTCGTGAGCGACGCCGAGCGCGGCACCGACTTCATCGTCACGCTGCCATCGGCGACGCAGACGGAACCACGCCCCGGGCGGCCGCGCGCGAAGCCCGCGCCCCGTACGAAGCGCCCGCCGCGCGGCCGAGAAGCGCCGGCGCGGTAGGGTGGATCGCGCGGGCACCTCGCGCCCGCTGTGCCGTCCGATCCGCCGGTTGTAGACTCCCGCCGTGGAGTCCCGACTGACAGCGGTGATCCTCGCGGGCGGCGCCGGCACGCGGCTGCGCCCGCTCACCTACGCGCGGCGGAAGGAGCTGGTGCCGATCCTCAACCGGCCGCTGCTCGAATACCGGCTGCGCAACCTGCGCGAGCACGGCGTGACGCGCGTCGTCCTCGCCTGCTCGCAGGGGATGCGCGAGGTCGAGCAGCACTTCGGCGATGGCGCGGACCTCGGCATCCGCCTCAGCTACAGCTACGAGGAGCGGCCGCTGGGATCGGGGCGCGCGGTGAAGGAAGCCGCGCGTGCGGCCGGCGCCGCAGGCACACTCGTCGTCTGCAACGGCGACATCCTCACCAACCTTGACCTCACCGGCATGCTCGCCCGCCACCGTGCGTCGGGCGCGACGCTCAGCATCTCGCTCGCGCCCGTCGACGACCCGTGGCACTACGGCGTCGTCGAGGTGGACGGCGGCCTGCGCATCCGCAGCTTCGTCGAAAAGCCGCCGCGGGGCGAGGAGCCGAGCAACCTGATCAACGCCGGCACCTGGCTCTTCGAGCCGGAGGTGCTCACGCGCGTCCCGGACGACGAGTCCGCGGTCCGCGACGGGTTCTCGGAGCGCGTGCTCTTCCCCGGGATCATCGCCGCCGGCCTGCGCGTACAGGGCTTCATCGAGGACCTGTGGGTCGACGTGGGCTCGCCGGAGCGCTACCTGCGCGCCAACCGGCTCCTGCTCGAGCGTGTGGCCGGGGAACTCGGCGAGGACGTCATCGGCCTCGAAGGTTCGGACGTGGCCGACGACGCGCAGCTCTCCGGGCTGGTGTGCATTGGCGCCGGCGCGACGGTCGGCGCGGGTGCATGCATTGCCGGCCCGGCGGTCATCGGCCCGGAGGCCACGGTGGGTGCGGGCGCGGTGGTGGAGGCGAGCGTGCTGTGGGAGCGGGCGCGCGTCGGGGCCGGCGCGCGCGTCAGCGGCAGCATCCTCGGGGCAGCGGTGACGGTGGGCGACGGCGCCTTCGAGCGCGACGCCGTGCTCGCGGACGGCGCGCAGGTCGCGCCCGGGCACCGGCTCGACGAGGGCGCGCGGCTAGTGCCGGGCGCCGTCGTCGAGTAGGGCGCGGCAACGGTACCAGCGCCCTCTACGTTGAGCATCGACCCGCTCACGAATCAGGCACTGGAACGTGGACCGTGGAAGACGGAGGCGCGGGAGGATACCACGACAGGCCCGCATCATGCTGGCATCGGAGGATAGAGACTAAATGATTAGACCCTTGACTCGTGCCCCCACCCGCTCGATACACTGCACGAATCGCAGGGGCGGTCACAGTTGCCGCCCGCTCGCCGGTTGGGTTTCCGTCTCTCGAGTTCACGAGGGATACCGGTGAGACAGCACGAGCAAGGAAGCGTCCCAATGTTGCGCAAGATTGCCTTCCGCCGACTGACCGCACTCCTCGTCGCTGTCGCCCCGCTCGCCGCGCTCCTTTCCGCACCGGGTGCGTGGGCCGCAACCGCGCCAAGCCTGGGGTCGGCGGCGAGCTTCGCGATCCTGGGTGGGACGACCGTGACCAATACCGGACCGACGACCATCAACGGATCGCTGGGTGTCTCGCCCGGCAGCGCGGTCACGGGCTTCCCCCCCGGGACCGTGACTGGAGGGACGATCCACGCAGCGGACGCGGTGGCCCTCCAGGCCCAGAACGATGTCACTACCGCGTACAACGCTCTGGCAGGTCAAGCCTGCACTGCCAACAAGACTGGTATCGATCTGGGTGGGCTGACGCTCACGCCAGGCGTCTATTGCTTCTCGTCGTCGGCTCAGTTGACCGGAACGCTCACGCTCGATGCCCAGGGCAATTCCGCCGCCGTCTTCATTTTCCAGATCGTGAGCACGCTCACGACGGCACCTGGCTCGTCGGTGCAAGTGATCAATGGCGGCACCGGCTGCAACGTGTACTGGCAGGTCGGAAGCTCCGCGACCATCGGTACCACGAGTGCCTTTAAGGGCAACATTCTCGCGCTCACGAGCATCGCGCTGCAAACCGGCGCAAGCCTGTCCCCCGGCAGAGCGTTAGCGCGTAATGGTGCAACGACGATGGATACCAACAACGTTTCCATCGTCGGCTGCTCCAGTGCGGCGTCTTCCACGGCGACCCCGACCTCTACCACCGCGGCGACCACGACCACGACGGCGACGCCCGCGTCTACCACGATCCCGTCCACGGCGATCCCGTCGACGGCGATCCCGCCCACGGTGGTCCCATCCACCGCGCTGACGCCGACGTCGACGGGGACTGTTCACCTGCCGAACACCGGAGGCGTCCCTGCGCAGGGAGGAGCGTTCCCGTGGATCGTGGTACTGCTCGCGTCAGCCCTCGGCAGCCTCGGCGCCATGGCATGGGGCTTGAGCGTCCGGACGCAGCGTCGCCGCACTCAGTAGGCGGGGCACTCGCGTCACGGTGCCAAACGGTGGAAGTCTCGTGCTTGCCAACTCGCGTGGGCGCGCTGCGGCGTCCAAAACGACGGTTCTCGGGCCGATCGATCTGGGTGGGCTGACGCCGCAAAGACCGGCGTCACCACCGCCATCGAGGAGAGGGCGTGAGCGGACGCTCAGGCGGCGAGCTGGTCGTGCTCAACCGGCTCGAGCTCGCGCCCCTGGGTGTAGGCGTACCAGTCGAGCAGTTCCTCGGTGAACGCGTCCGCGCGCACGACGTCGAGCCCGAGGTGACTGTGCGGCCCGCCGGGCCCCTCGGCGCCGAAGCACAGCCGCACGCGGAACGCGCCGGAGCGGCCGATGTGGCGGAGCCGGCCGTACGGCCACGTCCGGGAGGCCGCGCCCTGCCCCGTGGTGATGCCGTCCTCGTCGAGCCGGACGGCGGCCTGCCGCCAGGCGCGGGCGAAGTAGAGCGCCAGCGCGACGAGCGCCGCCACGCCGAGGGCGGCCCACATGGTGCCGGACCACGCCGCACTGACGGGCGAGGCGTAGAGCAGCCACGCCACGAAGCCGACGACGAAGAGCACGCCGGCCTTGCCGAGGAAGAGCGTCCGGAACGTCTGAGGCTCCATCGCCGAAGTATCGGCTGGCGCGGCTGCGGTCTGGAGTGGGGGGCAGGGGCCGCCGCCGCTACCCTGTCAGGGCCGGTACAGGATCAGCATGGGGACGAGGCGTGACGATCCGGGCTATCTTCTACGACGCCGGCCACACCCTCGTCCGGCCCCGCCCGGAGGTCGACGAGGTCTGGGACTTCCTGGCGCACCAGCTCGGCGTGACGATTGTCGCCGGGCAGCGCGGCCCCTTCCCGGACGTCGCGGCGTTCTTCTACAGCCGGCTCGGCGAGGACGGGCTGGGCGCCTACGCGTCCGACGCGGCGGCGCGGACGTTCTGGTCCGAGTACTACGCCTACGCCCTGCGCGACGTCGCGCCGGACCTGCCGCGGGCGGAGCTGCTCTCCGCCGGCAGCTCCATGTTCGACTGGTACAACGACCCCGCCCAGTGGCAGCCATTCCCGGAGGCGCTCGATGCGCTGCGGGCGGCGAAGGCACGGGGCCTCGTCCAGGGCGTGGTCTCGGACTGGGGGACCGACCTGTTGCCGATCCTGCACGCGCACGAGATCACGCGGCTGATGGACTTCGTCGTGGCGTCGGCCGTGGTCGGTTCATCGAAGCCCCACCGGGAGATCTTCCTGTACGCCCTGGGGCGCGCCGGCGTCGCCGCGCACGAGACGGTGTACGTCGGCGACTCGTACCTCGCCGACGTCCTCGGGTCGCGCGCCGCCGGGCTGCACCCGGTGCTGATCGACCGCGAAGGCGCCGCGCCGCCGATCGATGCGCCGGTGGTGCGCGCGCTCACACAAGTGCTCGACGTGGTCGACCGGATCGATGCGGGCGCGCAGACGTAGTGCCGATCCAGGTTGATGACGCACAGGATGCTGGGCGGTGGAGGGTGGAAGATGGAAGGAACGACGGCACCGGTCCGCCCTTCCACGCCGTCCCCTTCCAGTGGCGAGGCGAACGGCAACACATCAAGCTGGAGGGGGCAGTAGGCGGTGGCGCCGGGGCTGACGCTCCGCGGCTACGGGCGCGCCGACGGCACGTGGGTGCCGGGCCGAGGCGCGGGCGCATCGCCACGCAGCGCGAGCAGGCGCCGCTCTTCGGCCGTCAACGGGTCCCGCGTTGCGGG
>JAKAMA010000159.1 GCA_021813085.1 Chloroflexota bacterium
TTCCGATCTCTCCTCCCTTACGTCGACTGGCTGGTGCAGCGGCGGCTGCCGCGCGGCGCAGCGGTGATCCTGCTGCTGATCGTCGTGCTGGCGGCGATCGCCGGCCTCTTCGCGCTCGTCGTGCCGGCGATGGTCAGCGAGTTCAAGGACCTCCGCAACAACCTGCCGGACGACGCCAAGCAGCTCGAAGACTTCCTGCGCAACTTCCACATCGACGTCGCGCTGCAGTCGCGCGCCCGCGACGTCGACTGGGGGTCGCTGGTCTCGGGCCGCGTCGCCGTCAACTACGGACAGCGCGTCGTCGCCACCACGCTTTCCATCCTGACGATCATCTTCCTGACGGTGTACCTGCTGGTCGAGGCGCCGCGCCTCGGCAAGTTCCTGTCGCAGTTCATTCCCCCCGGGCGCGAGGACGAGGTCGCCGGGATCATGCGGTCGCTGAGCCGCGTCGTCGGCGGCTACATCCGCGGCCAGGTGATCACGTCGCTGGCGATCGCCGTCTACACGCTCGCCGTCCTGCTCATCGTGCGGGCGCCGAACCCGGTCGCCTTCGCGGTGCTCGCCGCCTTCGCCGACGTGATCCCGGTCGTCGGCGCCACGCTTTCGACCGTGCCGCCGGCCGCCGCCGCCTTCCACGACTCGCCGACACGCGCCGCCATCATCTTTGGCCTGCTCGTGCTCTATCAGCAGTTCGAGGACCGCTACCTCGTGCCGCGCGTCTACGGCAGCACGCTGAACCTGCCGCCGCTGATCGTGTTGATCGCGGTGCTCGCCGGCGGTGAGCTGCTCGGTATCCCCGGCGTGCTGCTCGCGCTCCCGGCCGCCGCCGCCGGGCGCGTGGCGCTCGACTACTGGCTCGCGCACCGCCACGCGCCGGAGGGCGCGCCGCCGCCAGCATCGGAGGACGAGCTGTTCGCGCCCGACGAGACGCCGCGAGACGAGGCGTCGCCCGGCGAGCGCGCCCGCGAAGGCACGACGGTGTAGCGGGCCGCGTTCAGGTCCCGCGGCCTCCGGTGGGCGGCCCGATGCGGCCAGCGGCGGGGCCTCCGCCGCCCGCCGGGCGTGTATCCTGCAAGTCGATGACGGCGCGGCAGGCGCGCCCGGGAGGTGGCGATGCGGGTGGGACGACGGACGGCAGGACGTGGCCTCAGGGCGCTGCTGGCTGCCCTTGCGGTCGGGGCGGCGTTGTCACTGGCCGCGTGCAGCGGTGGCGGGGGCAGCAGCCGCACGGCGACCGGCACAGCCGGCGCCCCCACAACGGGCACAGCCGCCACCGGCCAGACCTCGACGCCCCTTGCCCTCACCACGGAAGCGCCCTCCGCCACCGTCGCCGGCGAGGGCACGCCGACGCCAGCGGCGACCGTGCCCGCCGGCGTGCGCGCCTGCGCCGCGGGCGATGTGACCGCGCGCGTCGCCGAACAGGGCGCCACCGGCTCGCTCGCCGGCAGCATCATCATCACGAACGCGTCTTCGACGGACTGCACGCTGAGCCCGCCAGCAGGCGCCGTCGTGCCCAGGGTCGTCATCGCCGACGCGAAGGGTACCGTGCTGGTGACGGGCAGCGCCTCGGCATCCGCCGGGTCAACCGTGCTGCTGAAGCCCGGCGAGAAGGCGTTCGTCGTCTACGTCTGGAGCAACTGGTGTGGCGCGGCGCCCGCCGCCCCGCTGAAGGTGACGGTGTCGGCCCGGCAGGCCGAGATCATCGCCACGCTCGGTGGCGGCTCGGGCGCCGCCGCGACGCCTCGCTGCGACAACTCGGCCGCGCCGTCGTCGCTTTCCGTGGGCCCGTTCACGCACGAACAGGTGCGCTGAAACGCGCCCGGCGTGGGTGATTTCTTATCGATTTCGTCACACTCTCAGGGTGTTCCCGCTGGCGGAAGATCGGCGCCCCTTCTTACGATGCCATCGTGACCAGTTTGCGCCGCACGCTCGCCTCATCGCTCCTCGTGCTGCTGCTCGTCGCCGGCGCGGCCTGCTCGTCGAGCGGCACGAGCGGCACCTCCACGCCGGCAACGACGCCGGCCGCGAGCGCTACGGCCGCGGCGACGCGCACGAGCGCGTCATCGACGCCGGTGACGGTGCCGGTGCTGCAGTCCCAGGGCGGGCTCACGACCGTCCAGATCGCGAAGAAGCTGGCGCCGTCCATCGTGCGCGTGCAGACGGAGGGCGCGACGCTCGATATCTTCGGCCGCTCGATCCCGGGCGGCGGCGTCGGCACCGGCGTCATCTACGATACGCAGGGCCACATCGTCACCAACAACCATGTGGTGATGGTGGGGAACCGCGTCGCCAGCCGCATCACCGTCACGCTGAGCGACCAGCGCACCGTCCCGGCGACGCTCGTCGGCCGCGACGCGCCCACCGACCTCGCCGTGCTCAAGATCGATGCCTCGAACCTCACCCCGGCGACCTTTGGCGACTCGAACGCGCTGCAGGTGGGCCAGGACGTCGTCGCCATCGGCTTCGCCCTCGACCTGCAGGGCGCCCCGACCGTGACGCGCGGCGTGATCAGCGCGCTGGGCCGCACGATCGACGAGCAGCCCTACACCATCAATAACGCGATCCAGACCGATGCTGGCATCAACCCCGGCAACTCCGGCGGCCCGCTGGTCGACGCCGAAGGCCGGGTGGTCGGCATCAACACGGCGATAATCCAGGGCGCACAGAGCATCGGCTTCTCCATCTCGTCGGCGCTCGTGCAGCCGACGGTGCAGGCGCTGATCAAGTACGGCAAAATCGACCGCGCGTACCTGGGCGTCGGCACGATCGACGTCAACGCCAGCGTGGCCCAGAACTTCGGGCTGTCCGTGGACCACGGCGTCGCGGTGACGCAGGTCGGTGCCGGCAGCCCCGCCGACAACGCGGGCTTGCAAGAGGGCGACGTGATCGTGAAGATCGCCGGCCAGGACGTGACGAACAACGGCCAGTTGCTCGCAGTGCTGGCGAAGCACAAGGCCGGGGACACCGTGCCGGTCGAGTTCTACCGCGGCAGCACGAAGAAGACCGTGGACGTCACGCTCGGCACCCGTCCAAACTCGTAGGCCTCGCAAGGGCCGGCGGGCGACGGGCAGCACCATGCGCGCGGCCCGCGGGGGAAGCGCCCTCCGGATCTCGCGGCCGCGCGTACCCGTGCGATGGTCATCAGCGGCTGGCGCCCAGCCCTGCCATGGCGAACCGCTGACCCAGCCCGCGCCCGCTGCTACGCTGCTGCCGATGGACCCCGCAGTCGTTCTCGTGATGAAGCTGCATCCCGCCGCGGCCCTGCCGTCGCGCGCGACGCCCGGGTCGAGCGGATTCGACCTGCGCGCCCGGCTCGACGCGCCGCTGCTGCTCGGGCGGCACCCGCGCACGGTGCCCACCGGCATCGCGCTGCAGGCGCCGCCCGGCTTCGACGTGCAGGTGCGCCCCCGCTCCGGGCTCACCGTGCGCGGGGTGGCCGCGGCGCTGGGCACCATCGACGCCGACTATCGCGGCGAGATCCTGGTGACGATGTGGACCTTCGGCGACACGGAGACCTACGAGGTGCGCGATGGCGACCGCATCGGCCAACTGGTCGTCGCGCGGCTGGCGGAGGTCGTGCTCGTCGAGACCGCGGCGCTCGACACGACAACGCGCGCCACGGGCGGTCACGGCTCGACCGGGCGCTGATCTGCGGGTGCGACGCGTCGGCGGCGCAGACGTGCGTCCGGCCGCGAGCGCTCGTTGTTGGGCCGTCAGACCCGCTGGTAGAATGAACGGCCGTCGGGAGGGGTCGCATAGTGGCCTAGTGCGGGCGCCTGCTAAGCGCTTATCTCGGGAAACCGGGATCGAGGGTTCGAATCCCTCCCCCTCCGCCACCTCACGCCCATGAGTATGCTCTCTCGCCTCAGGTCCCTGCTCGGCGCACCCCGGACGGGCGGTCTGGCCGCTGACCGCGGTGCCCCGGCGCGCCTCCCCTCGCCCGATGGGCTGGTGCTGCTGACGCGGCCGCACGGGGAACCCGAGGCGCAGCTCCTCCGCCAGATCCTCGAAGACAACGGCATTCGCTCGATGGTCAAGAACCGCGATGCCGTCGGCGTCGACGGCGGCGGCTGGGGCCCAGCGTGGGCGTACGAGCTGTGGGTGCTGCGCAAGGACCTCCGCCGCGCGCGCGAGGTACTCGCGCTCGACGACGAGGCGGGCGGGGCGCCGCGATGAGTCTGCGCACGCGGCTGCTCGGGGTCCTGCGCCCGTCCGCCGCGCAGCCGAAGCCGGATGACCTCGTGGCCGTGGCCTACCCCGAAGGCGAAGCCGTCGGCGCCCTCTGGGCCGGGGCATGCTGCGCGACCGCGGCATCCAGTGCATGCTGCGCGATGTCAGCCCGCTGTACCGCGGCTACATGAACTGGGCGGCCGCGCTCGAGTTGCGTGTGCGCTACCGCGATCTCGCCCGCGCGCGCGAGATCCTGGGAGTCGGCGAAGACCGGGTCCCGGAGCCGCGTGGCACGGCTCTGCGGGCGCCCGGGTAAACGGACAGGGCGGCCGCGCGGCCGCCCTGTCTTGCTTCCTTCGGGACTCCCGCGGCCTACGCCGTCGCGCCGACCGCCTCCCGCTCCATCCGCTTGCCCACCGCGTGCGCCACCGTCGCGGTGCGCAGCATCACCCGTTCGAACGAATCGAACGTCAGCGACTGCGCGCCGTCGCTGAGCGCGTGGTCCGGGTTCGGGTGCACCTCCAGGATGAGCCCGTCGGCGCCCGCCGCCACCATCCCCAGGCACACCGGCTCGACGAGGTGCCACTTCCCGGTGCCGTGGCTCGGGTCGGCGATGACCGGCAGGTGGCTCAACTCCTTCACCAGCGGGATCGCGTTGATGTCCATCGTGTTCCGGGTCGCCGTCTCAAATGTGCGGATCCCGCGCTCGCAGAGGATCACGTTCCGGTTCCCCTTCGCCAGGATGTACTCCGCCGCCAGCAGCCAGTCCATCACGGACGCCGACATGCCGCGCTTCAGCAGCACCGGCTTGCCCACCTTCGCCACCTCTTCCAGCAGGAAGAAGTTCTGCGCGTTCCGCGCGCCGATCTGCATCACGTCGGCGTAGCGGGCGACGACGTCCACCGTCGCCTCCGACATCACCTCCGTGCAGACCGGCAGCCCGGTCTCCGCCCGCGCCTGCGCGAGCAGCTTCAGGCCTTCCTCCTCGAGCCCGCGGAAGCTGTACGGCGACGTCCGCGGTTTGAAGGCGCCGCCCCGAAGCATCGACGCGCCGCGCTCCTTGACCGCGCGCGCCGTCGCCATGACCTGCTCTTCGCTCTCGATCGCGCACGGGCCCGCGATCACGGTCACCGTGCCCGCGCCGACCTTGACGCCGTTCACGTCCACGATCGTGTCCGCTGGCTTGAACTCGCGGCTGCACAGCTTGTACGGGCTGCTGATCCGCACGGTGCTGTCGACTCCGGGCATCGTCTCGAGCTCGTCCGACAGCTCCGGGTAGACGATGCCGACCACGCCGATCACGGTGCGCTCCGCACCCTCGATCGGGTGGCCGGACAGGCCCACCTCTTCCAGACGGCGCATCACGCCGTCGAACTCGTCGCGGCTATGCCCCGATTTCATGATCACCATCATCGTCGCATTCTCCTCCGCCCCGGTGTTCGGGGGGTGCATCTCAGTCGTCTGCCAGGTCGGGCCGCAGTGCCCGTGCCCCGTGCAGGTACACAAACTCGATCTCCTCCGGCGCCTTCGATGTGTTGACGTGCATCAGGATGCGCAGGCACATCGGCAGGCTGCCGGGGACGTCCATCTCGTGTGCGCACATCAGGGCGACGCGGGTCCAGCCCATCGCACGCGCCGCGACCGCGGGAAACTCGGCATCGAGGTCGGGCGTGGTGCTGAAGAACACGCTCGCGACGTCATCGCGCTCGACGCCGTTCGTCTCGATGATGGCCCGGAGGAGTTCGTCCGTCGCCGCGAGGATCGCTGCTCGGGTGTTCGCCCCTACCGTGGTCGCACCACGGATCCCCCGCAGACGCATTGCCTCGTCCGCACTCCCGGCGGCGTGGCCCGCCGCCGTGCCCGCGGACGCCCCCGTCTCCCGCTGGAGCGGCTTAGCGGCGTCCAAAGACGCCGGCCGCGAAGACATACGTGCGGCCATCGGAGGTCGGCAACCAACCTTCGCTGGCTCTGCACGCTGGCCTCCGCATG
>JAKAMA010000160.1 GCA_021813085.1 Chloroflexota bacterium
ACGCGCCCGCGTAGGGCCGCCGCTTGCCGCGCCCCCGGCGGTACCCCGCCGGGCGGACGCGCGTGCGTACGGGCGCCGCTTGCCGCGCCCCCGGCACGCGGGCGCCCGTAGGGGCGCAACGCCTTGCGCCCCTACCCCCCAACGCCTACCGCTGGCGGACCTCTACGGCGTGCCGGTCCCCGTCGCCGCGGGCGAGGGCGTCGCGGTCGCCGGTCGCGGCGTCGCCGTCCGGCTCGGTGTTGGCGTCTGGCTCGGCGTCGGCGTCTGGCTGGGCGCGGCCGTCGGTGTCGGCGTGTTCGTCGGGGTGTTCGCCGGCGTGCTCGTCGCCGTGCCGGTGGCCGTCGCCGTGCCCGTGGGAATCGCCGTCGCCGTCGGCAGAGGCGGCGGCTGCGGTGCCAGCCCGGCGGGGTTCTGGCCCAGATAGTAGAGCGTCTCGTAGCGCGTCACACCGTAGCGCCAGACAGAGATCGTGCCCATGCCGTCGTCCCACGCGCGCCGCACGAAGCGCGGGAACGTCGCCGGGTTCACGCAGCCGCCCTGGCCGACGGGGATGATCTGGCGGTCATAGCGCGAGAGCACCTGCCGCGTCGCGTCCAGCAGGAACTCCGGCGTGATGCCGCCCGGCCCGGCGACATAGCCCGCCGCCGCGTAGCGGTCGATGTTCGGCTGCGAGTTGAACGTGTCCCAGTAGATCTGCGGCGCGATGCCGTCGGTGAAGGTCACGAACTGGTCCATGGGCACGAGATACACGCGCCACGGCCGCGGGTCGATCGAGATCTCGACGCGCCCGTAGGCGCTGCCCGCACGCAGCACGTTGCCGTAGGCCACCGCATCGGCCGCGCTCCCGTACCAGAACCCGGAGCCGCCTTCGACGTCGAGCGTCAGGCTGCGCGCGCCGGCCCTCAGCACGGCCACCGCCATCAGCGCCTCGTTCGTCGGGTTGGCGCCGCTCACGACGCACCAGGCGTGGAACGGCACGCCGCGGCTCTCGAAGAAGTTGGCGAGCGTCCGCACCTGCGCCGGCCCGCTTACCGCCATCGGATGCGGGTCGTACGTCGACATCCAGTCGGTGCCGTCGTGCGTCTTCACCATGACGCCGAGGCGGTTGGCCGCGAGGTTCGCGGCGATCTGCGCCGGCTCACCGTCTGTGGAGAACTGCCAGACCCAGACGCGGTGCTGGGGCGGGCCCGAGTTCTTCGCCTGCACCACCCGCCGCACGATCGCCGGGTCGCACTGCGCGCCCATGGTCGCGATCGCCGCGCCCCCGAGCGTCACCGCCGCGGCGCCTGCCAGGAATCGCCGCCGGTCCAGCCGGCGCGCGAGGATGCTCTCCTCCCCCATTCCACTTCCTCCTGCATCCATGCCCCGCCACATCCAAGCCGCTAGGCTACCAGAGAATATCGATCCTGCCTAGCGGGCGATGACCCTGATCCGCCGGGAAATCGCGCGGGCATGGGAAGATTCGATACGTCAGCGCCCGTGCATCGACCGTCTCAAGGCTGTGCGTCCCTGGACTGGCGTCGCGCAGCGGAATGCGATCGCGGCGTCGCGCGATGCGCGCGCGCTCAGGCGCCGGCGATGCCGCCGATCATCTCGTCGAGCAGCACGATGAACTCGCACGTCACCTCGGTGCGGACGGCGCCGGTCGTGTAGCCGCCGGTGTTGTCCCAGGCGCCCTCGGGTGTCTGCTGCGCGATGAGCGCGCGGCCGACGCGCGCGGCCAGGTCGAAATAGCGCTCCTCGCCGCTCAGGCCGTAGATGAGGGCGGCGCCCCAGCCGACCTTGCCGACCTGCGCCGTCTCGTACATCTCGTCGAGCACGTTGAACGCCAGCCCGAGGTATCGCTTCCCCAGCTCGGCCCACTCCCGGTCGCCGGTCGCCATCGACAGGCGGGCGAGGAACGCCGCGGCGATGCCCATGTTGAAGTACATCTGGCGCCGCGTGTCGGAGCGGATCGAGAACAGCCGCTGGCGGTCTTCCGGAAACTCCGTCCGCAGGCCGACGCCCGGCTTGTAGGCGAAGAACAGCTCGTGCTCCGGGTCCGGCTGCGCCTCCCACACGGTGCGCAGGAACCGCCCGACGTTCCTCGCCTCGGCGATGCGGCCGGTGAAGAGGCAGGCGTTCCCGCCCTGGGAGCTGCACAGCACATCCTGCGGCGCGTCTTCGCGGTCGCGCTGGATGCGGAAGCCGCCGTCCTCGGCGTGCTGGAGCAGCAGCAGGAAGTCCATCGCCCGCGCGGTGATGTCGAAGCGCCCCAGCTTCTGGGCGCCGCAGATCAGCCAGGCATTCGGATAGGCGTAGCTGTAGTTGTGGCCGTCGCCGCGCAGCGGCCCGGCGAAGTCGCCGTCCTCCGTCAGCACGTTGCGCGCGACCCAGGAAGCGAGGCGGTGTCCCGCCTCGGCCTGGCCGCCCGCGGCGAGCGCCCAGAGGGCCTTGTAGTACGGCGCCAGGCCCTCCTCCTCCGGGTTGCCGACGGCGCCATCGCGGCGCAGTTGTGTCATCAGGTAGCCGATCCCCCGCGCGCGCGCCTGCTGGAGTTCATGGAGCAGCGAGGTCTGGACGATCATGGGACGCACCTCATCGGGATCCGTTGGGCGAGTGATGCCGTTGCCATCATAGCGCAGGGCGTCCCCACGCGGCTGCCGGCGCATCGTAGACACCCCGCGTTGTAGGCGCCTCCCGGACAGGGCTATAATCGAAGGACGCGGTAACCCGCCGCGAGGGAGGTGCGTCGTGCAGATCGACTGGGACAAGACCATCGATGACATCTTCGCCGACAAGCTCGCCTGCCCCCGCTGCGGCTCGCTGAAGACGACGCTGGTCGCCGGTTACACGCGCGCCCCCGGCGCCGCCGACTACGCCCCGCGCGTCCACAACTGCAAGAACAAGGAGGAGTGCGACGCCCGCCGCCTCGTCATCGTCTGCGAGGGCTGCGCCCGCGAGCTGCGCCTGCGCGCCAACCCCGTCGACCAGGAGGGTATGATGACCCTGCTGATCAACGACTGCCGCAAGGACCTCGAAGACTGCCTGGACTACCTCGCCGACTACTGGCAGGAGGACCTCGACGTCGACCCGGGCGACGCCGACAAGCGCCTCGAGGACATCGAGCCCGACGTCTACGCCGAAGAGGACGCCTGGCGCCGGAAGCTCGAAGAGGAGTACCTGACCTACCACCGCTGGTTCCGCGAGCACAACGTGCACCTGCCGAACCCCGGCTGGCGCGGCGAGTACGTCGAGGAGATCCTCGCCCTCGGCTACACGACGCTGCTGGGAGATTGACGCCGGCCACCCGCCCCGCGCGGTAGGGACGGGCCCACGTGCCCGCCCGTCGTCGTCTCCCGTCCCATCACGCCTTCCGATCGCGCCCTGCCACGCTCACGGCACCGCGGCCCGCGCCCCGTCGATCACCTCCACCAGCTTCGCGCGCAACAGGTCGAGGCCCCAGCGCCTCTCCGCCGACACCAGCACCGCACCGGGGATGTTCGCCGCCAGCGACTGCTGGAAGCCGGCGATCTCGTCGAGCGAGCGCGGCGCGCGGCCGTCGGCGTCGGCCAGCGCATCGACCTTGTTCAGCGCCGTCACGCGCGGCTTGCCGGCGAGCCCCAGGTCCGCCAGCGTATCCTCGACGGTCTGGCTCTGCCGCGCCGCGTCCGGGTGGGTGATGTCGACGACGTGCAGTAGCACCGCCGCGTCGGCCAGCTCTTCGAGCGTGGCGCGGAACGCCGCGACGAGCTGCGTCGGCAGCTTCTGGATGAAGCCCACGGTGTCCGTCAGCAGGGCCGGGTGCAGGTCGTCGAGCTGGATGCGCCGCGTCAGCGGGTCGAGCGTCGCGAAGAGCCGGTCCTGCACGAAGACGGCGTCGTCGCGCGTCAGCGCGCGCATCAGCGTGCTCTTGCCCGCGTTCGTGTAGCCGACGAGCGCCACCACCGGAATCCCCTCCCGCTCGCGCCGGCGGCGATACAGCGCCCGCTGCCTGCGCACGTCCTCGATGTCCTCTTTGAGCTTCGTGATGCGCTTGCGGACGAGCCGCCGGTCCGTCTCGATCTGCGTCTCGCCGGGGCCGCGCACGCCGATGGCGCCGGGCGAGCCGCTGCGGCCGCCGAGCCGTTCGAGGTGGCTCCACTGTCCCTTGAGACGCGGCAGCAGGTACTCGGTCTGCGCCAGCTCGACCTGCAGCCGCCCCTCCCGCGTCCGCGCGCGCACGGCGAAGATGTCGAGGATCAGCGCCGTGCGGTCGAGCACCTTCACCGCGAGCGCCCTCTCCAGGTTGCCCTGCTGCGCCGGCGACAGCTCGTCGTCGAAGAGTACCAGCGTGTAGCCGTCGCCCGCGCGGCGCGCCCTGATCTCGTCGAGCTTGCCCTTGCCGACGTACGTCGCGGGATGCGGCGTCGCGAGCCGCTGCACGACGCGCCCGGCGACCTCCGCGCCCGCCGTCTCGGCGAGCAGCGCCAGCTCGTCGAGCGAGCGCTGCCCCCGCGCGCCCTCGCGGTCCGCCGTGCGATCGACGCCGACGAGCAGCGCGCGTTCGGGCTCAGAGTGCGTCGAATGCAACTGTCGTGGGATCGTGCAAACCTCCTCGATCCGGGGGCAGGTTAGCAGTTCGACATGACGCGGCGGCGCCACCCCCGCGGATGAAATATCACCCGTGCACTCGGAGCGCGGGCCTTCAGCCCGCGCGGGGTTGCGCCGACCGCCCGATACGGATCCGTCCGGGCATCAACCAGCGTCTCCACCCGGGACGGGGCGTCCGCCGTCCGCCTTCTAACGTCCAGTATCTGTCCCGTGAACAAGTCTATTCTCAAAGCAGGCGGCCCGAAGCGAAGCGATGAGCGTCAGTTGTCCGCCACGAGGCGCAAGTCTGCGGATACCGGCAGATCGAAGTAATGGTCGCGCAACAGCCGGGTCGAGAAGAACAGCACTTCCAGCGTCTCGATCTCGCGCGTCTTCGGGTTGAGGCGCGCGACCACCTCATCGCCCAGCTCTTCCGACTCCTGCTCCGGATACGGCGCCCGCTTGTTGATGTGCAGGATGTCCGCTTCGCGGTCGTACTGAAACCTCAGCCTCTCGTCCATTCGCGCTCTCGTCTACGCCAGCGCCGGCAGCGCCGCGATCCGCCGCAGGCCCTCGTCGACGCGGTCGTCGGGCAGCGTCAGCGAGAGGCGCACGTAGCCCTCGCCGTGCGGGCCGTAGCCGTTGCCCGGCGTCACGATCACCGCCGCCTCGTCCAGCAGCCGCTCGGCGAAGCCGGCCGAGGTCATGCCGTCTGGCACCTTCGCCCAGACGTAGAGGCTCGCCCTCGGCGGCGTCACGCGCAGCCCGAGCCCGCGAAGCGCCTCGACGACGCGGTCGCGCCGCCGCTGGTAGACGGCGTTGTGCGCCGCGATGCAGTCCTGCGGCCCCTCCAGCGCGGCGATCGCCATCCGCTGCACCGCCTGCGCGACGCCGGAGTCGATGTTCGACTTCACGCGCATCAGCGCGTCGATGACCCGCGCGTTTCCGGCGGCCATGCCGATGCGCCAGCCCGTCATGTTGTAGCTCTTCGACAACGAGTGGAACTCGATGCCGACCTCCGCCGCGCCCTTCGCCTGCAGGAAGCTCACCGGGCGGTAGCCGTCGTACGCCACCTCGCTGTACGGCCCGTCGTGGCAGATGGCGATGCCGTGCCGTTTCGCGAAGTGCACCGCGCGCTCGAAGAAGTCGAGATCCGCGACCGCGCCCGTCGGGTTGTTCGGGTAGTTGAGCCAGAGCAGCTTCGCGCGGCTCGCCACGTCCTGCGGCACGGCGTCGAGGTCCGGCAGGAAGCCGCGCTCTTCGAGCAGCGGCAGCGGGTACGACGTACCGCCAGCGAACATCGTGCCGATCTCGTACACCGGGTACGACGGGTCCGGCACGAGCGCGACATCGCCGGGGTCGATGAAGCAGAGCGCAACGTGGCCGATGCCCTCCTTCGAACCGATCAGCGACAGCACCTCGCGGTCGGGGTCGAGCGCGACGCCGAAGCGGCGGTCGTACCACTGCGAGACGGCGCGCCGGAACTCCGGCAGCCCTTCCGTCTCCGGGTAGCGATGGTTCGCCGGCTCGCGCGCCGCCTCGCACAGCGCGTCGACGATGTGCGGCGGCGTCGGCAGGTCGGGGTCGCCGATGCCGAACGAGA
>JAKAMA010000161.1 GCA_021813085.1 Chloroflexota bacterium
GGTGGATGGCCGGGGCGACGGCGGTGCTGATCGTCGGTGGCCGGGTGTTCGCGGGGATCCTCGGCGGCTGGATCGGCGACTCGATCGGCTACGACGTGGCGCACCGCAAGCTCGCCGTCGAGTGGCAGGCCTACGAGCACGAGCGGGAGGCGCGCCTGCACCCGCCGTCGGCGTCCGGGCGGAGCGAGGCCGGCGCGGCGCCCGCCGCCACCTCCTGAACCGCACCGTGCGCTACATCGAGCTGTCCGCGGCCGTCGACCCCGCCTGCGCCGAAGCCGCGGCCGATGTGCTGCGCGCTGTCACAGGCGCCGGCGTCGCGATCGAAGCGCCGTTCAGCCAGCCAGACCTGGACGCGGCCGCCGTGCCCAGCGCCGATGGCGCGGCGTTGGTGCGCGCGTACGTCGCCGCCGGCGCGGGAAGTGCCGCGCTGGCGCGCACCGTCGCGAGCGCGCTGCGTGCCGCCGGGATCCGCGCGGAGGTCACCGCGGGTGCGGTCGACGAGGAGGACTGGGCGGAGGCGTGGAAGGAGCACTTCCATGTCGAACGCTTCGGGCGTCTGGTCGTCGTGCCGTCGTGGCGCGCGTACGAAGCGTCGCCGGGCGACGTCGTGCTGACGCTCGACCCGGGCATGGCGTTCGGCACCGGGCAGCATGAGACGACGCGCATGTGCCTGGAGGCGCTCGGCCGCTGCGTGCGGCCCGGGGCGCGGGTGCTCGACGCCGGCTGCGGCTCCGGCATCCTCGCCATCGCGGCGGCGAAGCTGGGCGCGGTCAACGTGCGGGCGGTGGACATCGACCCGGACTGCGTGCGGATCACCGGCGAGAACGCGCGTGCCAACGGCGTGGACGCCTGTGTGCGGGCCGGGCTGACGCGTCTCGGCGACGCGGCATGGGCGCCGGCGGGGAAGTTCGACGTGGTCGTCGCGAACATCATCGCGGCGACCATCATTGACCTCGCGCCGGCGCTCGTGGGAGCGCTGGCGGCGGACGGACGGCTGGTCGCGTCGGGGATCATCGCCGCGCGCGAGCCGGAGGTGTGCGCCGCGCTCGTCGGCGCGGGCGCGCGTATCGTGGACGTGCGCGCGATGGGCGACTGGCGGTGCGTCGAGGCTGTGCGCGCGGACGGTGTGGCATGACGCGGAGATTCTACGTCGAGCGCATCCCGGCGGACCATGGCGCCGTGACGCTCGCCGGCGCGCTGGCGCAGCGCATCGCGAAGGTGCTGCGGTTGCGCGCCGGCGATGACGTGGTGTTGTTCGACGGCGACGGCGAGGACGCGCGGGTACGACTCGACCGGGTGGCGGCCAGCGGCGTGAGCGGCCGCGTCGTCGAGCGGGTCGCGGGGCCGCCGGAGCCGCACGTGAAGGTGCACCTGTACCAGTCGATCACGAAGGGCGAGCGCTTCGCGTGGCTGCTCGAGAAGGGGACGGAGATCGGCGTCGCACGCTTCGTGCCGCTGATCGCCGCCCGCGCCGTCGTGCGGCCGGGCGCGGAGAGCCCGAAGGCCGGGCGGTGGCGGCGGATCGTCGTCGAGGCGGCGGAGCAGTGCGGACGCAGCGCGGTCCCGGCGGTGGAGGCGCCGCAGCGGTTCGACGAGGCGCTTGCGTCTGCGCCCGGGGTCCTCGTGCTGCCGTACGAGAGCGCGGACGAGGGCGAGCGCAACATGCAGGCCGCGCTCCACGGCGAGATCGACGCGCTGTTCGCGCTCGGCGCCGTCAGCATCTTCATCGGTCCGGAGGGCGGGTTCGAACCGGCTGAGGTGGAGCGCGCGAAGGACGCGGGCGCATCGATCGTGACGCTCGGGCGGCGCGTGCTCCGGTCCGAGACGGCCGGTCTGGTGGCCGCGACCCTGGCGCTGCACGCGACGGGTGATCTGGGCTGAGCGGTCGGTGCCGGTGCAGGGAAACGGGAGGGGGCTGTCCGCCACGGACAGCCCCCTCGCTCGTCTGCGTCTGGTGCTCTGCTCTGCTACGCCGTGATGCTGTGGGACGCCTCGATGTTGCCGTTCACGTCGACCGCGCGATAGGTGATCGTGCTGCCGGTCGCCACGGTCACCGCACCGGTGTAGCGGGTGTACGTCCCGCCGTTGATCCGGTACTCGATGCCGCGCACGGCGACATTGTCCGTCGCCGTGATCGCGACGCTGAGGCCGCCGGTCACGGGCGCCGTCGTGGCCGTCGAGACCGGTGCGATGGTGTCGGTGAAGTTGAATGTCGCCCCCCAGGAGACGCTCGCCAGCAGGGTCTGACCGGCGACGTTCGGATGGAAGTAGTCGACGGTCGAGACGTCGTTGGCGGGGAACGAGGTGTTGAATACGGCGTTATTGTCGAACCGGCAGTGCACGTAGAGGGCGCATACCTGCTGCAACTGCGTGTTGAAGTCGATGTTCCGCTGGCGCACGCGCGCGCGGCGGTCGACGTCCGCCTGCGCCGTCGAGGATGCGTTCTGAAGCATCGACTGGCAGATGCCGGCGCTCCACCAGACAAAGCGCGCCCACCAATTGGTGTGCAGCACGTTCCAGAGCTGCCAGATGTTTGGGATGCTCACGACGTAGATGCGCGTGTTGGGCAGGCCCTTCGTCAGCGTCTCCATCGCGGCCTGGAACTGCGCGCGGTAGGTCGCGACGGGTGTCATGGTGGATTCGCTGGAGGTGCACACGTCGTTCGCGCCCATGAGGATCGTCACGTATTCGGCGCCGTTGCTGACGGCGGTCTGCGCCTGCCCGTTGAGGTCCGCCATCTTCGCACCCGTGACGGCGTCGTTGTAGTTCCTGCCGTTGATCAGGCTGTTGTGGGCGGCGATGCGCACGTAGTGGCTGTTGACCGAGGTGTTGGTGCCGGTGGACCAGGAGTTGCCCGGGCAGTCCGTGAACGGAAGGAAGCACGTCTCGAACGCGCGGGTGATGGAGTCGCCGGTGGACGCCATCGAGTTCGGATACCCGGTCTTGGCCGGGTCGCCGGCGGACGCGGGTGCGAGGAGCATCAGCGCGCCGGCCACCGCGAGGAGCAGGGCTGCGATCTTCGTCTTCATGACCTTCTTTCGGGACTGGGCGCGGCCGCCGGCCGCGGACTCGTGGGCGCACGCGCCGGTGCGCTTACCGGCGTGTGCGCCTATCGTACGCGTATCTCGGAGAGAGTCAATCGCTTATCGTCGAGTAGGAGCGGAATGTTCGGCGGACGGCACGCCTAATCCATCGGCGTGCCGCCGTTGACGTTGAGCGTCTGACCCGTGATCCACGACGCCTCGTTCGAGGCGAAGAAGGCCACGGCCGCGGCGATGTCCGCAGGGCGGCCCTGCCGGCCCAGCGCGATGGTGCGCAGCGCAGCCTGCTTGACGGCGTCTGGCTGCGCGCCGAATCGGGCCGCCATGTGGGCGAAGGTGCCGTCCATCATGTCGGTATCGACGGACCCCGGTGCGACGCAGTTCACCGTGATCTGGTGCGGCGCCGCCTCGAGCGCCAGCATCTGCGTGAGGCCGATGATGCCGAACTTCGTCGCGCAGTACGCGCCGTACTGGGGTACGCCCATGCGCCCGGCCGTCGACGAGATGTTGACGATGCGGCCGCCCCGCTTCGCCTCCACCATCTGGCGCAGCACGGTGCTCGTCAGCAGGTAGACGCCGTTGAGGTTGACGTCGATCACCTCGTACCACTCGCGGTCCTCGATCTCCCACAGGTTCTTCTCGCCGCAGAAGGCGAGCCCGGCGTTGTTCACCAGGATGTCGATCCGCCCGAGCGTCCGCACGGTCTCCTCGACGATGCGGTCCGCCTCCGCGCGCTGCGTCAGGTCGGCGTCGATAGCCAGCGCGCGGCGCCCAAGGCGGCGCACCTCCTCGGCGACGGAGCGCACGCCGTCCCATGCGAGCGTCTTCTCGTCGTCCGGGTACGACTCCGGCGGCCGCGGCGAGCCGACGGCGACGACGTCGGCCCCGCGGTCGGCGAGCTCGACGGCGATCGCGCGGCCGATGCCACGGTGGCGCGCCGCGCCGGTGACGATGGCGACCTTCCCTTCGAGCCCTGACATCACTGCACGCTCCTGTCCTGCGATCTGGCAGCCTCAGTGTAGTGGTTCCCGGGGCGTTGCTCCTCACCACCCCGGGACCCTGGGCGGCATGCGGAGAAGACCGTGTCAGGGTGCGACACCCGCTGCGTGCAGGGCGGCCGCCGCGAGCGACCGGCGCGCCGCGTCGTCGCGCATGACGGTCTGTGCCACGACCGGCCGCGGTCCGCGCTCCGCCACGGCGGCCGCGCGCGCGCCGTCCGTCTCGTCGATGATCAACGTGTCCGCCAGTCCCGCGTAGAACGTCGCGACGCCGGCGGCGTCGACCTCGTAGCCGAGTCCGGCCATCATCTCCGCCGCCGGCGGCTGCAGCGAGCGGCCGCCCACGATCGGGCTGACCGCGACGCGGCGCACACGCGCGGCGGCGATGGCATCGCGGATGCCGGGGACGGCGAGGATCGGCGCGATGCTGCCGATCGGGTTGCTGGGGGCGAAGAAGATCGCCTCGGCGTCGCGGACCGCTTCGACGACGCCGGGTGCGGGCCGCGCCTGGCCCGCGCCCTCGAAACGCACCGCGCGCACGGCGTCGCGTGCGTGACGCTGCACGAGGTAGCGCTGGAACGTCAGCTCGCCATCGTGCGTTTCGACCACGGTGCGGACGCGATCGTCGGACATCGGCAGGAGGCGCACCTTCACGCCGAACGCGCGGGCGATATCGGCGGTGACGCGCGAGAGCGGCCAACGTTCGCGCAGCAGCCGGGTGCGGTGCAGGTGCGTCGCCAGGTCGCGGTCGCCGATCTGGAACCAGGTCTCTTCACCGAACCGGGCGAGCGATGCGAGCCAGCGGAAGCTGTCGCCACGCAGCCCCCAGCCGCGCTCCTGGTCGACCTCGCCGGCGAGCGCGTAGGTCACGATGTCCGGGTCGGGAGAGACGTAGACGCCGTGGAACCAGTCGTCGTCCCCGGTGTTGATGATGGCGGTGATGCGGGCCGGGTCGACGACGGCCGCGAGGGCGCAGAGGAAGCGCGAGCCGCCGACGCCGCCGCAGAGCACGGTGATCATCGCGGGGGCCTCGCCGGCGCGTGTGCGCGGGCCGGTGGCGCGCCGGGTGCCGTCAAGAGACCGGCACCGCCTCGCTCTGTCGCTCGCCGGCAAGGGCGGCGGCGCTCAGCTCGCCGGTCTCGACGCGGTTCCAGAGCCAGAGCACGGCCGGTGCGACGGTGAGCACCAGGACGGCGAACAGGAGGAACAGCGCCCGCAGGCCGAGCTGGTCGGCGACGAAGCCGCCCGTCGGCTCCATGGCGGCGAGCATCATGCTGCCGACGACGCTCTGCACGGAGAGGATGGTGGCGCGACGCTCGCTCGGGATGCGCCGGTTGACGTAGCTGGACAGCACGGGGTTCTGCATGCCGGCGACCATGCCCACGGGGAGGAATGCCGCGTACGCGTAGACGTGATCCACGCCCGCGAGCGCGACGTAGCAGACGCCAAGCGCGAGCGGCATCGCCAGGAACGCGGCCCGCTGCCCGGCGCGCGCGACGAACCGCGCCGTGAGGAGCGCGGACACGATGCCGGCGGCGCGCACCGGCGCCTGCCAGAGCCCCAGATCGCCGATGCTGACGCTGTGGTGCACGAGGAACGGCTGGAGGAAGATCAGCGGCGCGAAGGTGGCCATGAACAGCACGCCGCTAAAGAGGATGATGTAGCGAAGGGGCGGCGTGTGCCACGCCTCGCGGATGCCGCGCGTGACCGTGCGGAAGTAGTTCTCCTCGTCCGGGTCGCGCTGGTGCCGCGGCTCGTGCATCGACGCCGCGACGGGCACGGCGGCGAGCCCGATGGCCGCGCTCAACACGATCGGGAAGGAGAGGCTCGTCGCGCTCGCGATGGGCGCCCCGATCAGCATCGCGATCAGGACGGCGAACGAGGTGACCGCCCAGAGCCGCCCGTTGATGCGCTGGAAGTCGTCCTCGCGGCCGATCTGCTTGAGGCTGTCGTAGAGGATGGCGGCGTCGGCGCCGGACTGGAACGTCTGCGCGAGCCCCCACGCGGTGTACGAGACGAGGATCACGAGGTAGTTCTGCGCGATGCCGAAGACGAAGACGGCGACGGCGAAGAGCGTGCTCGCCAGCATCAGCGAGGTCTTGCGCCCGAAGCGG
>JAKAMA010000162.1 GCA_021813085.1 Chloroflexota bacterium
CGAGCTGCGCCCAGGCGACAGCGCGTGGGCGCAGATCCGCCTCGCGACGCCCGTCGCCGTCGCGCGCGGCGACCGCTTCGTCCTCCGCACGCCGGACGACACCGTCGGCGGCGGCGTCATCGCCGATGCGGCGCCGAAGCGCCACCGGCGCCGCGACCCGGCCGTGCCCGCGGCGCTCCAGGCGCTCCTCTCCGACACACCCGACGAGGTCGTGCTGAGCGCCATCGCACGTTACCCCCTGGTCGAGCGCGCGGCGCTGGCCGCCGAGCTGACGCTCCCGGCCGAAGCGCTCGCCGCTACGCTCGTGTCACTCGTCGCGTCCGGTGCGGTCCGCCGCTTCGGCCAAGACGCCGCGCCGCGCTACGCGACCGCGGACACGGCCAGCGCGCTCTCGCGCCAGGCGGAGCACACCCTCGCCGCGTACCACCGCGCCCATCACCTGCGGCCCGGAATGCCGCTACAAGAGCTGCGCACGCGCCTGCGGCTCGACGCGGCGGCCTTCGAAGCGATCTCGGCGGCCTGGGACAGCGTGCGGGTCCACGACGGCGTGGCCGCGCTCGCGTCCTTCGCGCCGCGCGTCTCGGACGATGAGCGGCGCGAAGTGGACACCTTCCTGGCATCGCTGCGCGAAAGCGCCGCAGCCCCCACGCTGCCACCTGAGCTGCTCGCCTACCTCGTGCAGTCCGGCGCCGTCGTCGACGCCGGCGGCATCGTCTTCGACGGTGCGGCCTTCGATGCGATGGCCGCTGCGGTGCGCGCGGAGATCGAGCGGCAGGGCGCGATCACGCTCGCGCAGACACGCGACCTGCTCGGCACGGGCCGCAAGCAGGCGCAGGCGCTGCTCGAGGAGCTGGACCGGCGCCGCGTGACGCGGCGGGAGGGCGACGCGCGGGTGCTGCGGTGAGCGCGACGGCGATCCGGATCCGGCCGTCAGGACGCCGCGCGGCTGCTACTCCGTCAGCGTCGCCTCCTGCGGGCGCGGGCGCGCCGAGCGGCCGGTCAGCCTGCGCCAGGCACGCGGGATGTCGCCCTGCTGCCACGTTACGAGGAACATGCTGGCGATGAAGATGGAGCTGTACGCACCGGTGCTGACGCCGACGAGCAGCACCAGCAGGAAGTCCCGGATGCTGCCGCCGCCGAGCAGCAGCAGCGCCAGGATGGCGAAGAGCAGCGTCAGCGTCGTGTTGAACGACCGTCCCATGGTCTGCAGCAGGCTGTGGTTCACGGCGTCCGGGAAGTTGCGGATCAGGCCGCGCGACACGTTCTCGCGCACGCGGTCGAACACCACGATCGAGTCGTGCACGCTGAAGCCCACAACCGTCAGCACACCCGTGATGAAGAATGTGTCGACCTGGATGTTCAGCACCTTACCCAGGATCGAGAACACCCCTACCACCAGCAGCACGTCGTGCAGCAGGGCGACGATCGCCGACACGCCGTAGCGCATCGAGTTCGGCACGTTACTAAAGGAGTACGTGATATAGAGCGTGATGCCGATCGACGCCAGCAGCACCGCGATCGCCGCATCACGTCCGATCTGCTGGGACACGGCGGCCGAGACCGAGGAGAAGTCGATGAACTGCGTCGTCGGCTTGCCCTGCGTGTCCAGGAAGCCTCCGTGCAGCTTGCTCAGCGCCGACTGGATGGCATCGCGCTCGGAAGGGAGCGAAGGGCCCACAGGCGGGATGGTTGCTGACCCGCCGATCTCCTTCGTCTGCACGAGAAACTCATTGTTGCCGGCGCCCTGGACGCGCGCCTCCGGGTGCCCCAGCTTCGCGAGCTCGGACTTGACCTGTGCGTTCGTGGTGGGCTGTGCGTAGCGGAACGAGAAGGTCGTGCCGCTCGTGAACTCGATCCCCGGCTTCAGGCGCGGCGGGATCATCAGGGAGATCGCTCCCGGCAGCAGGACGAGGAACGAGAGCAGGTAGAACCAGTTCCGCTTCGCGACCAGGTTAAGCATCGGCGCCCTCCGCGGGACCAAGCGCACCCGCGGTCCGCTCATCGTAGTCCGGCTTGTCGTCGGTCCAGAGCCACAGCCGGCGGGCCAGCGGCGTCGCCAGCGCCAGGCGCAGGAACGAGCGCGTCACCGTGATCGCCGAGAACAGGCTGACGACGACGCCGATCGCCAGCGTCAGCGCGAAGCCCTTGATGAGCGTCGAGGCGAACGCGTTGCCCATCCAGTACAGGATCGCCGTGGTGATCAGCGTCGACACGTTGCTGTCGCGGATCGACGTCCACGCGCGGTCGAAGCCCGCGTTCACCGCCGGGATCAGGCTGCGGCCGTTACGCAGCTCTTCTTTCGACCGCTCGAAGATCAGGATGTTCGCGTCGACCGCCATGCCGACGGACAACACGAACGCCGCGATGCCGGCGAGCGTCAGCGTCACGGGACCAGAGCCGGGAAGCCCGATCTTGAAGATCGCCAGCACGACGGCCGTGTAGATCACCAGCGCCATGCTGGCGAGCAGCCCGGGCAGCCTGTAATAGAGGATCATGAACGCCATGATCAGCAGCATCGCGATCAGGCCCGCCTGCACCGAGTGCAGCACCGCCTGGTCGCCGAGCGTCGCGTCGACCGTCTGCTGCTCGATCACCTTCATCTGGATCGGAAACGCGCCGTTGTTGAGGAACGTCTTCAGGCGTTGGGCGTCGGCGAGCGTCAGGCCGGTCGTCGTGCCGGTGCTGGTGATCTCGCTCTGCACCCGTGGCGCGATGATGCGGCCGTTGGCGCCGCGGATGGGCTCGCCGTCCAGGAAGGTCGCCAGGGGCAGCCCGTTCGTCTGGCCGCCGATGCGGCGCGTCAACGAGCCGAACACCTTCTGGCCGTCCTTCGTCATGTTGAAGATGAGCTGCGGTTGGCCCAGCGAGTCGAACTGCACACTCGTGTTCCGCTGCAGGAACTGGCCCGTCATGATCGTTGGGGCGCCGTTCAGGTCGCCCTTCGCCGGCGTCCAGACGACGTTCTCGGTGTCGTACGCCGTCGTGTAGGTCGGCGTCACGCGCTGGATGGTGCCGTCCGGGTTCTTCGCGATGTTGCCCGCCGCGTCCTTGAGCGCGACGGCGCCCTTGGCGTCGACGTTTGGCTCGCAGGTGCCGGGCTTGTAGTACACCTTCGAGCCGTCCGGCACGACGGCGAGCGCGGCACCGGCGCCGCCCTGCCCGCCCTGTTGCAGCCCCTCGCAGAACATCAGCACCGCGGGACGCGTCAGGTCCTGCAATTGCTGCGCGGTGATGCCGGGCGCCTCGACGATCAGCCGGTCGCTGCCGGACACCTGGACCTGCGACTCGGACACGCCGAGCGGGTTGATGCGGCTCTCGATGATCTGCTTGTTCGCCTTGATGCCGTCGGTGATGTCCGCGGGCGTCAGCTTGCTGTTCGCGGGCACCACGGCCTGGAGCACGACGCGCGAGCCGCCCTGGAGGTCGAGGCCGAGCGTCATGCCCTTGCAGTCCGCCGCCGGGTTCGAGGCGCTGGTGTGCGCTGTGTGACACGGCAGGCCGATGCCGAGGATCTTGCCCGGCAACCCCTGCCCGGAGGGCCACGGAATGAACGATGGCAGGTAGCGGTCAGGCTCGTTCGGCCAGACCGCGTAGATCGCCCCCGCCGCGACGGCGATGATCAGAAAGATCGAGAGGCGGTTCCACCACTTCCACATTACCCGTGCTTCTCCTCAATCCCGGCGGCCCGTCGCGAATGGATGGTCTGCCCCGCCGCGACCCGCTGCGCGATCGCGCTCGCCAGCGCGTTGACGATGACGCCGCTCCCGAAGTCGATGACAATCTGCACCGGGCCAGCCTCCGGGATGTACACGTCCTTCACCGTCCCCAGGAACCCGGACGTGGTCAGCACTTCGTCGCCCACCTGCAGGTCCTTGATGTCCTTCTGCTGCCGCTTCTGCTCCTGCTGCTGCGGCCGCAGCACGATCAGGTAGAACGCAACGATGATGCCGATGACAACGACGAAACTAAGCTCGGCTGCGTTCATCTTGACGTGTCCGCCGTCCTCGGCCCTCCCCGCACCTGCTCCCTGACGAACGCCAGCGCGCCCTCGCGGTCGCGCACCTCGCCGCCGGCCTGCGCCTCTTCGACCGCGGCCAGCAGGCGCCCGATCGCCGGGCCTTCCACGAGACCCAGTGCCGACATGATGTCATGCCCCGTCAGGAGCCGGGGCGGATGCACTATACCTTCATCCTCAGAAGAACGCACGAGCAGGCTGTTCATATACGCCACGTGCCGCCGCCAGCCCGCGCGTGTCATCTTCGGCCCGCGCGCGGCGGCCGCGTCGGCGAGCGAGAGGAACAGCACCGCCTCGGCGGCATCGCCCAGGTCCCTGAAGAAGCGATACAACGCGCGCCGCGTCGGCGCCTCGCCGGGCCGTGCCAGTTGGACGGGCCGCAGGTGCTGCTCAACCAGCAGCGCAACCCAGCGCACCTCTTGCTCAGGGAATCGGTAGCGGCGCAGGATCTCGGCCGCCGTCCGCGCGCCGGCGTCCGCGTGCCCGAAGAAGCGGATGCGGCCGTCGGGCTGGCGCTCGCGCGTCCGCGGCTTCGCGACGTCGTGCAGCAGCGCCGCAAGCCGCAGGAGCGCGGCGCGCGGCTGACCGCGGCCCGGCGGCTCCGCGAAGTACCCGCGCAGCCGATCTTCGCACCAGCCGAAGACGCCCCACAGCTCCTCCCAGAGCCACGCCGTCTCGCCGGCTGGCCGCGCCGGTGCCAGCATGAGATCGAGCGCACCAACGGTCCGCATGTTGTGCTCGAACACGTCGTACGCGTGCTCGGGCGGCTGCTCGACGCCCTTCCCGGCCGCCACCTCCGGCAGCAGCGCCTCCAGCAGCCCAACGGCGTCGAGCAGCCAGAGCCCCGAGGCGGCATCGTCCAGCGCGAGGATGTGGCCCAGCTCGTCCCGCCGCCGCTCGGCAGCCGCATCGATCGCGCGCGGCGCGCGCTCCCGCACCGCCGCGGACGTCTCGGCCTCCAGCGCGAACCCCAGCTCCGCGGCGATGCGCACGCCGCGCAGCAAGCGCAGCGGGTCCGCATCGAGCGCCGCGGGCGAGGTCATGCGCACGAGCCGCGCATCGAGGTCGCGCAGGCCGCCGCAGGGGTCGATGACCGCGCCTCCCGCGAGCGGTACCGCGAGGGCGTCCACGGTGAAGTCGCGCCGGCGCAGGTCGTCGTCCAGCGTCCCCTGCAGCGCGGCGACGTCGATCTGTCGCACCTCACCCCGAGCGAGCACCACGCGCGCGACGTCGCGCGCATCGTCGAGCGCGACGAAGCGGCCGCCGAGCGCGGCCGCGAGGCCGCGCGCCCACGCGCGCGCGTGGCCCGCGAGCGCCAGGTCGAGGTCGCGCACCTCGCGCCCGAGCAGTGCGTCGCGTAGGGTGCCGCCGACGACGTACGTGTCGATGCCAGCCGCGTGACAGGCGACGGCACGCAGCAACGCTTCGGTCCGGCGCGGGACGACGAACTCTCTCACCTGATCACAAAGGGGAGCGCGCCGCGCTCCCCGCTCCCGTCTTCATCGCCCGACCTCCCACTACCACGCTCAGACCAGACTCACCTCCGCCTCGGGCGCCTCATCGTCGACCGATGGACGGATCGGGATCAGCTCGTCGGCGCTCTGCAGGTGGTCGATGTACAGCACGCCGTTGATGTGGTCGATCTCGTGTTCGAGCGCCTGGGCCAGCAGGTTGTCCGCGGCCTTCAGCCGGACCTGCTTGCCGTCCCTGTCCAGCGCCTTCACGGTGACCTGCCGCGAGCGCGTGATTTCGGCCTGGTAGCCGGGAACGGAGAGGCAGCCCTCCGTCACGCGCCGCTCACCCGACGCCTTGACGATCTCCGGGTTGATCAGCACCTTGAGGCCGTCGTCTGGCGTATCGATGACGACGACGCGCAGCGACTGACCCACCTGCGGCGCCGCCAGGCCGACGCCCGGTGCCGCGTGCATCGTGTCGATCATGTCGTCGATCAGCTTCTGGAGCGACGCATCGATCTTCCTGACCTTCTTCGCCTTCTCGCGGAGCACAGGGTCGCCCGCGATGCGGATCGGCAGGATGCCCATCGTCCTCACCTCGCCC
>JAKAMA010000163.1 GCA_021813085.1 Chloroflexota bacterium
CGGGCGAGATCACGCTGCGCGGGCGCGTGCTGCCGGTGGGCGGGCTCAAGGAGAAGATCCTGGCGGCGCACCGCGCCGGGATCAAGACGTTCGTGCTGCCGAAGCGCAATGAGAAGGACCTCTCCGACGTGCCGGCGGCGGTGCTCCGCGAGCTGCGGTTCGTCTTTGCCGGCGACATGGCCGAGGTGCTGCGCGTGGCGCTCGACGAGCCGTCCGCCAGAACGAGGGGGGAACCGTGAACTGGATCGATGCGGCCATCGTCATCATCTTCCTGTACTTCATGATCACCGCGTTCTCTGCGGGGTTTGTCCGCGAGATCATCGGCATCGCGTCGGCGGTCCTCGGCATCGTGCTCGCGGGGCTCTTCTACAGCGACATCGGCAGCACCGTCTTCACGAGCATCGACAGCGTGACGACCCAGAACGTCGTGGGGTTCATGGTGATCCTCGTCGGCGTCTCCCTCGCGGGGCAGATCATCGGGATGCTCACCAAACCCGCGATCGCCGTGCTCCAGCTCGGCATCTTCGACCAGTTGGCCGGCGCCGCCCTGGGCCTGGTGAAGGCGTTCGTCCTCATCGAGGTCGTACTGATCCTGTTCGTCACCTACCCGCGCTACCACCTCGATCAGCGGATCAAGGACTCGCAATTCGCACCCCGCATGCTCGATGCCGCGCCGCCGCTGCTCAAGATCCTGCCCGATGTCTTCCACAGCAAGGTCAACCAGTTCACCGGGACATAGCGCCATGCATCGGTAGTGCCTCGCGTCGGCGCGCGCGGAGGCGCTGTCCGAAACGGGACGTTTGGCGGCGCCGTTCCCTCCATTTGGCCCGATCTCTCAGCCGCACTGGTAGATAACACTGTCCCTACTAGCAAAAAGGAGGAGGCTGACCTTGGAGAACGAGATCCTGAGACGACCCTTGGGCAGGCGCCGGTTCCTGGGCCTGAGTGGCAGTATCGCCGCGGCCGGCGCTGTCGGCGCCGCGTGCGGCTATGGCGCCGGGAAGAACGTGTATGAAGCCGGCACCGCCACGGCGCTCGCCTCCGGCCCGACGCAGGCGCCGCCCGCGCAGAGCACACCGGCAGCCGCCGCGGGCGCCCGCCCGAAGGCCAGCGGCAAGCTCGCCACCGTGCGCGACGCCTCGCTGGCGCCCGCGGACACCAACCCGAACAAGACGCTGGTGATCGAGGTCAAGGACGCGGTCGTCGAGGTGGCGGCCGGCGTGCAGATGAGCACGTGGACGTTCGACGGTCACGTGCCGGGCAACGTCGTCCACGTCCGCCAGGGCGACACCATCAACTTCACCCTGCGTAACAACGGCACGATGGGGCACTCGATCGACTTCCACGCCGCCGAGACGCCGTGGAACATCAACTACAAGACGATCCTCCCCGGCCAGGAGTTGAAGTTTGTCTGGAAGGCGAACTTCCCGGGCACGTTCGTCTACCACTGCGGCACGGCCCCCGTCCTGCAGCACATCGGCAACGGCATGTACGGGGCGATCGTCGTCGACCCCGCCACGCCGTTCGCGCCGGCGCGCGAATACTGGCTCGAGCAGAGCGAGTTCTACCTGAAGGCGGCCTCACCCTCGGGCTGGGAGGGCGACCTGACGCGCATGCAGGCCGTCACCCCCGACTTCGTCGTCTTCAACGGCGCCGCGAACCAGTACCAGCAGCAGCCGCTGGCCGCGGCCGTCGGCGAGCGCATCCGGCTCTACGTCACGAACATCGGGCCGACGCTCTTCTCCGCGTTCCACGTGATCGGCGCGATCTTCGACAAGGTCTACGTCGATGGGAACCCGGCGAACGTGCTGCGCGGCGTCTCCACCTACACCATCCCGCCGGGCGGCGGCGCGACGTTCGAGCTGGTGATCCCCGAGGCGGGGCAGTACCCCTTTGTCACCCACGCCTTCGCCTACACCGGACTGGGCGCCGTCGGCCTGATCGAGGTGAAGTAGCGGCCGCAACAACAGAGGACCTCCATGCAGCGGCGGACGCGAGGGCGCTGGTGCGCCCTCGCGCCGCGTCCGCGCCAGAAGCCGGCGCGCCGGGCAGCGTCACGGGGCTGACCCGGCCGGGCCTGGGGACACCTGCCGGGCGGCCGGGCCCGCCCTCTCGCCGGCGTCCGGCCGCTCGCCATTGCCCACCGCTGCGCGCGTAACGGTAGACGGCGGCTTCGTCGCGCGTTAGCGTGGTGGTCTGAGAAGCTCGCGTCCGTCGGGGGTGAAGCTCCGTCCCCCATCGGGTAGGAGTGCGGATAGGCGCCGCCCGGATCACGCCATTCGTCCCTTCGCCAACCACCCGAACGGCACCTGCCCCGAAGGGCAGAGCGAGTGACCATAAGGCCAAGCGGGAGGATGCCCATGAAGTCCTACGAACTCACCGCCTACCCCAAGCCGATGGCCCTGAGCGACGGGCGCGAGGTCGTCATCCGCACGCTCGCCGCCGCCGATGCCGACGCACTCCTTCGCTTCTTCCTCGGCCTGCCCGAGCCCGAGCGCTACTTTCTGAAGGACGATGTGACCTCGCCCGGACTGATCGCTTCGTGGGCCGAACACCACGACTACGCGCGGGTGCTGCCGCTCGTCGCCGTGTCCGGCGACGCGATCGTCGCCGACGCGGTGCTGATCCGCCGCCGCCACGGCGCCTACCGCGACGTGGCCAGCGTGCGCGTCGCCGTCGCACCGGCGTTCCGGGAGCGCGGGTTGGGTACGGCGCTCCTGCGCGAGCTGTGTGACATCGCCGCCGACGCCGAGCTCGAGCGCGTCACCGCCGAATTCGTCGCCGGCGTCCAGGACGACGCGATCGCGGCGGCCGAGCACCTCGGCTTCATCCGCGCCGCGACGGTGCACGAGCTGCTGCGCGACGAGCACCGCCGCCCGCACGACCTGGTCATCCTGATGCTGCCACTCGGCAAGTGGTACCAGTGGGCGCGGTTCTGACCCGCGGATGACGGTGCCGGCGCCGTCCACAGGGGAGGATGCGATGGAGCCAAGGTACAAGGACAGCGTGGTCGTCATCACCGGCGGTGGACGCGGCATCGGCCGCGCCATCGCGCTCGAGTTCGCGGGCGAGGGCGCCACCGTGGTGCTCGCCGGACGCCGCATGGACGCGCTCGAAACCACCGCGCGCGAAGCGGTCACCGCAGGCGGCAACGCCGACGTCGTGCACTGCGACGTCGCGAAGGACGCGCACCTGCACGCGCTCGTCGGCCACACGATCCGTACGCAGGGCAAGATCGATGTGCTCGTCAACAACGCCGGCGTCGTCGCCGGCGGCCGCCTCGACGAGATCGGCCCGGACGACGTGCGGCGCA
Source organism: Chloroflexota bacterium (assembly GCA_021813085.1). GTDB lineage: Bacteria > Chloroflexota > Dehalococcoidia > DSTF01 > JACRBR01 > JADMII01. The sequence continues at coordinate 3,314 of JAKAMA010000163.1, forward strand.
TGGTCGAGGTGAACATCTGGGCCACGATCCGGCTCAGCCAGCTTGCGCTCCCCCACATGCGCGAGGCGGGTGCCGGCACCATCGTCAACGTCTCGTCCGTCGCCGGGCGTATCGGCCTGCCGTACTACGCGACGTACTGCGCGAGCAAGTTCGCCCTGCGCGGCTTCAGCGAGGCGCTGCGGCGCGAGGTGCGTCCCGACGGCATCCACGTCATGGCCGTCTACCCGGGCGGTACCGCAACCGACATGCTCGAAAACGTCGAGTTCGACCGCGTCGGTCTGCCCGTCGCCACGGCCGAACAGGTCGCGCGCGCCGTGATCCGCGGCGTGCGCCGCCGTCAGCCCGAGGTGTTCGTCGGCGCCGGTGATGCGCTCGTCTCCCGGTGGAACGACCTGGCGCCGTGGACCGTCGACCTGGGAGTCGACGCCGTGCGCGAGCGGGTACATCGCGCCGTCGCCAATCAGCGCACGAGCTAGCCGTGCGCCGGTCGCGCGCGCCTACGCCGGTTCCGTGGCCTTTCTCGCCGCCTCGCGCGCGGCGATCTCGGCGTCTTCCGGCCGCACGAGCAGCACCGGCGCACGCGACTGCAACATCCTGTCCGCCGTGCTGCCGAGCACCGTCCGCGCCAGCCCCTCGCGCCCGTGCGTCGACATCACCACGAGGTCGATGCGCTCGCTCTCGATGAAGTCGATCAGTTTGTCAGCCGGCTCGCCACGCTCGACATGCGTGTCGACCGCGCCGCCGAGCGCGGCCGCCTGCCGCTCCATGTAGGCCAGCGCGTCGGATTCGAGCGCTTCGTCGATGGATGGCACGTACGTCTCGGCCGCCGTATACGGGTACATCTGCACGGCCCACGGCACGACGCGCATGAGGCTGAGCCGGGCGCCGAGCGCCCGCGTCAGCTCCGTCGCGACCGGCAGCGCCGCCTCCGCGAACGCGGAGCCATGGAGCGGCACGAGCACGCGTGAGAACGACGGACGGTCGCCCGCCCGCTCGAGCGCGTGCGGCCCGACGGCCAGCACCGGCACGCGAGACGCCGCAACGACGTGCGACAGGTTACTTCCGTACGCCCAGCGGCGGATCCCCGCCCGTCCGTGCGTCGCCACCACGATCATCCGCGCGCCGACCTCATCGGCGGCCCGCACGATCTCGTCCGACGCCTCGCCCGGCCGGATGACGATGCGCGTTTCGGGATGTTGCAGCCGGTCTCGCACGCGATCGAGATACGCCGTGTAATGCGCGCTGGCCGACTCGTCGAGCTGCACGACGAGGTCGGGAAAGCGCTTCCCGAGTTCGCCTGCTGTCCCCTCCCAGATCGTGATCAGCACCAGGTGGGTGCGCAGCGCATGCGCGATCGCCGACGCATACGGCAGCGCGCCTTCCGCCAGCTCCGAGCCATCGAGCGGTACCAGGATCGGTCCGTGGTGTTCCATCGTCCCTCCTCCTCTCGTCTACAAGCGTAACCGGGGCTCGTCGCAAAAGGATGGCCCGAGACGCCTGGAACTCAGCACGAGGTCCTTCGGATCCGGCAGGAGCCGCCGCGCGTGAACCCGGCACCGGCGAGCTCCCGTCCCGCCTGCCGCGGCAGCACGCAGTACGGGTGGTCTTCGGGGAGGCGCGCCGAGCCGAACATCGTCACGCACTGCCCGACGAAGTGCAGCGTCCGGAATCCCCGGATGAACTCGACACAGATGCCCACCGCGTGCCAGAACTCGCGCTGGCGCGCCCGCGGCCCCTCCAGAAAGACCCGCTCGTCGCCGCTCGCCGCAGCCTTGCCCCACTGCGTCCCGTCCGTCGCGGTCATCTCACCTCATCGCTGCCACGCGCGCCCGCAGTGTACGACCGGCCGGCCGTACGGACGACACGCCGCCATGTCCGCTGCCTTCTCCTCGTAGGCTGGCCGGCCCCGTCCGATGGGGCCGTTTGGTACCCTGATCCCTGCCGGATGGCCAATGGAAGGCCTCCCCGATGGCTCGACACTGGTGGTACGAGATGATGATCGATTGGAGGCCGACATGAAGGTCATGGCCACGTTCGACGGCTCCGCGTTCGCCGAATCCACCATCCCGCTCCTGCTCGAGATCGCACGGCTCCCCGACGTCGAGTTCCGGCTCGTCAGCTTCGCCAGCGAACCCCACGGCCGCGCACGCACCTCGCGCCAGCCGATGCCGGTCGCGGCCACGGTCATGAGCGGCGCCTCCGTCGTCGTGCCGCGCCCTCCCACGCCCATCGCGGAGACGAAAGCACAGGCGACCGAGCGCACCATCACCGAGGTCAAGGAGTACCTGGACGAGATCGCGGCCCGCTTTCCGTCCACCGTCGAGGTGCGCACCGAAGCCCACGTGGGCAACGATCCGGGCGCCGCGATCGTACAGTGGGCGATCGCCGAACATCCCGCGGTCATCGTCATGGCGACGCACGGCCGGGCGGGCCTGTCGCGGGCGCTCTTCAGCGCGACGACCGAGCAGGTCGTGCGGTCCGGCGTCGCGCCGGTGCTGCTCGTCCACCCCGAACACGGCAGCGGGCACGCACAGGGGTCCGACGAGACCTAAGCCGCCACGTGGGGCCCGCGCCCGCAGCATCGCGTCGGCCACACATCTTACGGGGCAGGGCCATTTGGTCCCGACAGGGGGCCAAACGGCACGTTGCGGCAGCCGCCAGATGATGTAACTTAGCAGATGCTAAATTAAAGGAGCAGGAGGACGCGGGCCCCATGACGACCATGAGCGAAACGCTGAAGACC
>JAKAMA010000164.1 GCA_021813085.1 Chloroflexota bacterium
TCACGGCGGCCTGGATCGTCTGCTTCGCGTCCGCCGGCGTGTCCGCCGTGCCGCCGTTCAGGTCGTTGCCGTCGGGCCGCACATAGCAGTCGGTCGTGCACTGGACCGGCGCGTTGAAGTCATAGGTCGTCGTGCCGGAGATCGTGCCGATCGTGAAGGCATCGACGTTGCCATCGAAGCCCGGCCAGGGCCCGCCGGCCTTGAACTGGAGTGCGCCGCCGACGCGGATGCCGCCGTTCGGGAAGTGCGAGAGCACCTGCGCCCAGGTGCACGGGGTGCTGATCGGGCAGAAGGTGCTGCCGGGGGCGCCGCTCGCCCACCAGACGCCGGCGAGCGGGTTCCACGTCTGCCACGCGCCCTTGACGACGGTGTTGGTGTAGTAGGGCTCGAAGACAAGGCGTCCCTGCCACGCGGTGTTGCTGTCGGTCAGGTCGTAGTCGGCGTCGAACTGGAGCGAGATGGCGAGGTTGCTCGCCGCCGACGAGGCCGGGTCCTGGTAGGTGCTGTAGGAGAGCGACGTGATGTCGGCGAAGCGCGTGCCGGCGTAGGCAAGCGTCGCCAGCAGTTCACGTCCGGTGGCGTCGACGGTCATGTGCGCGCTGCCCGGGCCGAGCGGTGGCACCGCCGGGCCGACGACGAGCGCGCCGGTGCCGTTGGCCACCTCCTGCACGAAGCCCCAGCCGTTCATGTTGGCGGGGGTGACGGTGACCGTCGTGACCGCGCCCGCCCCCGAGTGGGCGGACATGAGCACGACGACCACCGCGGCGATGACGACAAACAACCGCTTCACGACTCTGCCCTCCTCTGTGTGCGCGCGTCGATCAAGGGGGAGCACGGTGAGCCGCGGAGTCACCGCATGCCCGGGCCCCCCCAGGAACCGGGCACGCGGTGTACCGTCCCGCCGCGGGTGGAGGTACGCGGCACGCCGGCCAGCGCTGGCGCGCGGCCGGTAAGACGGCGGACTATGCGGTTGTGGTGACGCGGCGGGGCGCACGCACGATCCTTGGAGGAGGTGTGTGCGGCGTCGAGTGTAGAGGTGCATCCGACCAGAGTCAAGAGGAAAAGTGAGACATTTTGTAGCACTTCCTGAAGATTTCTGGTGGACTACGGCGCTGTGTGCCCTCAATCATTCGTACAGACTGAAGTGTCTGGTGCGCGGGTGTGGTCGCCGGTGCGTCACGCCCCCCGTACCGGGCATCGCACAGCGCGATCGCGGGGAATCGCGGGAGGCGGCAGCGGCGGCGGTTGAGGCGCGGCGGGCCGGGCCGCTATACTGCCGCAGTCACGGGGATATAGCTCAATTGGGAGAGCGCCGCGTTCGCAATGCGGAGGTTGGGGGTTCGAGCCCCCCTATCTCCACCACTGACACCAACGCCCTCGCCGTGCCCGGCGGGGGCGTTTCGCGTCACGCCGGCACGGCCGCATGCCGGGGCGATCGTACCGTCCGCGCCGCTGGTCGCTGATCCCCGCCCGGTGGTACGGTGCCGCCCGGGCGGGGCACCGGCGCCGCCGAGCCGTGCCGAGGACGGACACCGATGCAGACGATCGACTTCCACATCCACCCGCCAGGGCCGGGCGGGCTCTCGACCGAAGAGCAGGCGCAGATGGCCGCGTATTTTCGCGGTGGCCCGCCGCCCGCTTCGAGCGAGGAGATGGCCGAGTACTACCAGCGGCTCGACATGTTCGGGGTGCTGTTTGCGATCGACACGGAGACCGCCACGGGCCGTCCGCCGGTGCCGAACGACTACATCGCCGGTTGCGTCCGGCGCTGGCCGCGGACGTTCGCGGGCTTCGGCACCGTCGACCCGTGGAAGGGCCGGGCCGCGGTGCGCGAGGCGGAGCGCGTGCGCGACCTCGGGCTCAAGGGGCTGAAGTTCCACCCTTCGACGCAGGAGTTCTATCCGAACGACCGCCGCTTCTACCCGCTCTGGGAGGCGGCGCAGCGGCTCGGGCTGATCGTGCTGTTCCATACGGGCACGACGGGCGTCGGCGCCGGACGCCCGGGCGGCGGCGGCGTGAAGCTCGGCTACGCGCGGCCGATCCCCTACATGGACGACGTGGCGGCCGACTTCCCGGAGCTGACGGTGGTGATGGCGCACCCGTCCTGGCCGTGGCAGGAGGAGCAACTGGCGATGCTCGTCCACAAGCCCAACGTCTACATGGACCTCTCCGGCTGGTCGCCGAAGTATTTCTCACCGTCGCTGATCACCTACGCGAACAACCTGGTGGGCGACAAGGTGCTCTTCGGCTCGGACTACCCGGCGATCACGCCGGAGCGCTGGCTGCGAGACTTCGAGCAGGCGCCGTTCGCCGACGCCGTGCGCCCGAAGATCCTGCACGACAACGCGGCGCGGCTGCTGGGGACGACGTAGCTGTGCGCGCAGCGCCAGCCGGCCACGGCCACGTACCGATGAAGGTCCCGGGGGAAGGCGGCTACACCAGCGGCTTCTTCGCCCGGCGGCGGCGGCGTGCGGCCTTCGCCTGGGCGATACGGCGGCGCTCGCTCTTCGGGATGAAGTGGCGGCGCTGCTTGATCTCGCGCAGGATGCCGTCGCGCTGGACCGCCTGGCGGAAGCGGGTGATCAGGTGTTCGGGCGATTCGCCATCTCGAAGGTCTACTGTCGCCACATCGACTCCGTTTCGCCCGGCAGGTGCGCCGGCACGTCGTTCCGGCTCAGTCCGCCTCGGCCGCCAACGCTGCCTGGCGCTTGTGCCAGCCGCCATCACCCGCCCAGAGGGCGCGGATGGCGTCCCACTTCTCCTGCTTCGCGGCCTCCAGCGTATGGAGCTGGTCCCGCAGCATGTTCTTTGAGCCGCCGCGCAGCGACGCGATCTGCTTGCCGATCTCGGCGATCTCGGCGAGGAGGCGCTCGTGCTCCTGGGCCTTCCAGCCCGGCGGCACAGGGTCCGGCTCGTCCTTCACGATGTCGAACGGCTCGTGCGGCTTCGCCTTGCGGAAGATCAGCTTCCTCTTGCCGTCCGCCTCGGTGCAGTCGACCGTGATGCCCCAGAGGTCACGTGAGACGGTCTCGGAGGCGACCAGCACGACGCGGCCCTGATAGCTGAAGCTTACGTCCTGTTCGATGGGCTCGTCCAGCACGAAGCGGTAGTTGCCCTGGACGGTGCTGAGGCGAAGGCAGCGATCGGTGTCCGTACGCCGTGCGAGAAGCTCGCTGAGGATCTCACACGCCTCTGGGGTCACGTGCACCCGAAACGCCTCCTGGCACGCGAAGCGCGACGACGCTCACCGCGACGTGCGCTCAACTCCTTCAGCCGGGACGGACCGGCGGTCCGCAGGGGCACGGTCGCGGCAGCGACAGGCCCGCAGAGGAAGACCACGGAGCCACATGTTAGCAGAACGTTCACGTTTCGGCAATCGCACCACACCCGGTCTGCCCGGATCCATCGCCATCGGCGCGCGTCGCAGCGCTTTCGGGAGGACCGGCGCGACCGGCCGTCCGCACGACCCGCCGTGCCGGACGATCCCGCCGGGTCTCGTGCGCGCCCGCCACGCGCGCTCACCGGGCGCCACCCTGGGCCGCTCGTTGCGTGCGTCCGATGCTGGGCGGGTAGCGCGCTGGTTGCTAGAATGCGTGGCCAACGCAACGGGCGGTTAGCTCAGCCGGAAGAGCGCTTCCTTCACACGGAAGAGGTCACAGGTTCAAGTCCTGTACCGCCCACCACTCTGCATCGACCATCGACTCGCGCACGACGGCCTCTGGAAGATGGACGGTGGAGGGTAGAGGCGCGGGACGCGCGGGCCTCTGACAGAACCGCGGCTCCCGGCGGGGTCCCGTAGGCGCTGGCGGCTCGCCGATCGCCTTGCGCGCCACGGCGTCGGCCCCGGACCGTCACGCGGGCGTGTGGCAGCGGCTCATCGGCTGCGCGGCGGCGAACGCCTGCGCGATCACGTTCTGCCCCACGTCGTTCGGATGGACGCCGTCGGGCAAGATCAGCCCCGAACCGTCGCCGAACGCGGCATGGACCTGCGCGACGGCCACGCCCGACGCATCGATGTGGTCGTTCATCAGGCGCAGGTAGTCGCCGACCGGGCTGCCCGGCGGGTCGAGATAGCGCATCGAATAGAGGTCGCCCACGACGAGCAGCGCGCACGGCGCCGCGCTGTTCAGCCGTGCCAGGATCGCATCGAACACGGTGCCGAAGTGCACCAGCATCGCCCGCAGGCAGTCGCGCCCGTCGTCGCCTCCGCACGCGCCGGCGTTGTACCGGCCGCGCGCCTGGAGATAGTCGTTGATGCCGATGTCCAGGGTGATGCGGGTGGCGTTCCGCACGCCGTCGACGAACGCCGGGTCCTCGTACAGCGCGTTCAGCAGTTGCGACGCCGTCCAGCTATCGCGGCCGAGGTTGACCACGTCGCGTGTGCCCAGATACTGGTTCACCCAGCCGTCGGGCCGCTCGACCCCCTGCTGGGTGATCGAGTCGCCGACCGCGGCGTACCGCGCGCCCGGGGCGTCGGCGAGCACGACCGGCCAGAGAAGGGGGGTCCGCGGCACGCACGCGACGGCCAGCACGAGCGCGGCCGCGGCAAGCGCCAGCCAGGCGACGCGGGCGCTCACGTGCACACCGGCGCGCTCCCTCGCCGTGCGGCCGCCACCGGCCGGTATCGAGACGCGTTGTGTTGGCAAAGGATCATGTCCATTGACGATTGATATACGCGCATGCGACAGGCGGTGTCAATCCAGGTGGCCTCACCTGTCCACCGCCAAGCCTTTCACACACCGGGCTACCCTCGCTCGACGGCAGGCCAACGCGAAGCCGACGCTTCCTCGACGCCGCTCAGCCTCGAAGTGCGGGCCCGCGGCGGCTCTCGCGGCGCGGTCGGCTTGCCATCCGCACGCACACGCACTTGCCGCGCCGCGCGCGACGCACCTACACTGCCATCGATGATCGTGCGACGCCGCGCCGCCGTCGTGCTCCTGCTTGCGCTTGCTGCGGTCGGCATCGCTGCGTGCGGCGGTGGCAACAACGTCTCGCCGCAAACCGCGACCGTGCCCCCGACGGCGGCCGTCAGCACACCGCCGCCGGCGACGACGGTCGTGGCCACCGGCACCGTTTCCACACAGATCCGGAGCCTCGACCTGAGAAAGACGGCACCCGTGCAGCAACTGCTCACGGCGACCGGCGGCCAGTTTGTGGCGAGTCAGGTCATCTACGCCGACCTCACCGGCAACGGCGTCGAGGACGCCGTCGTGCCGATCTCGTCCGGCGGCACCCTGGGCGATATCGCCTACGTGGTGCTCGCGCCGGGCCCGAACGGGGTCGTGGCGCTACCGATGCAGAAGGGCGTGACCTCCAGCGGCGGCATCGCCGTCAAGGTCGTCGGCGGCAAGCTCGTCGATATCCGGCCGGAGTACGGGCCCAACGACCCGAACTGCTGCCCGAGCATGCTGCGCGAAACGACGTATGCCTGGAACGGCAAGGAGCTCGCGGTCGTCTCAACCCTCACCGTGCCGAACCCGAACGGCGGCCTCAAGCGCACGCCGGGCGCCAGCGTCTCGCCGGCGGCGCCGAACAGCGCGCCCAACGCCCCGTAGCACCAGAGAGGCCCTGTGTCCACTCCCATTGGTCATAGTCTTGTCGGCCTCACGCTGGCCCGGCGCCTCGGCGTGCGCTCACCCTTCGGCATGGCGGCGACCATCGCCGCGGCCAGCCTGCCGGATGCCGACATCATCGTCGGCATGCTCGTCCATGGCGACCCGTGGCGCTTCCACCGCAAGCGCACCCACACCCTGGGTTTCGCGATGACCGTCGGCGCGCTGGCGGGCGTCACGGGCGTGGTGAGCGCCGGCAGCGTCGAGGGCGAACGCGACCTCATCGCCGACGCGCTGGTCGGCGCGGCGCTCGTCGGCTCGCACGTCGCGCTCGACGCCATGTGGTTCCCGTACATCTCGCCGAAGCTGCTGCCAAGGCGCGGCGCGCACACGAAGAAGGTCGCCGGCGTCAGCGACCTCAACTGGCTGCTCGATGCCGTGG
>JAKAMA010000165.1 GCA_021813085.1 Chloroflexota bacterium
CGACTTTCCGGGCGCGCGCATCGTCCTGCTGGAGCAGAACTACCGCTCGACGCAGAACATCCTCGACGCGGCGCACGCGGTGATCTCGGGCAATCAGCAGCGCAAGCAGAAGTCGCTCTGGACGGACCGCGGCGGCGGCGAGCCGATCGCCGTCTTCGAGGCGTACGACGAGACGGAGGAGGCGGAGTTCATCGCGCGCGAGATCGCGCGGCTGCTCGCCGAGGACGGCTGGGCGCACCGCGACTTCGCGGTCATGTATCGGACCAACGCGCAGTCGCGGGCGATCGAGGAGGCGCTGATGCGCGCCGGGATCCGCTACCAGCTCGTCGGCGGCACGCGGTTCTACGAGCGGCGCGAGGTGAAGGACGTGCTCGCGTACCTGCGGCTCGTCCACAACCCGTACGACCTGGTGAGCCTGACGCGCGTGCTCAACGTGCCGGGCCGCGGCATCGGCGCCAAGACCACGCAGCAGCTCGAGCGCTGGGCACAGACGCTGGGCGTGCCGGTGTACACCGCGCTCCAGATCCTCGTCGCCCAGGAGTCTGGGCGCCAGCCCGAGGGGTTGCCGCGAGCGGAGCGGCACCCGGTGGCGGCGCGCCAGGCGAAGGCAATCGCGGAATTCGTGGGCCTGCTCGACGAGCTGATGGATGTGGCGGCAACGAACAACCTCTCGACGCTGCTCGACGGCGTGATTGAACGCACGGGCTACCGCCGCTACCTGTACGCCGAGTCCGAGGACGGCGAGCAGCGCTGGGAGAACGTCGAGGAGCTGCGGAACGTCGCCGCCGACTACGACGGGCTGGCACCCGGCAACGGCCTCGTGTCCTTCCTCGAGGACGTCGCGCTGATCTCGGACGCGGACACCATCGCGGACGAGGGCGAGGCGCCGTCCGAAGGGCGCGTGACGCTGATCACGCTGCACTCCGCGAAGGGGCTGGAGTACCGCGCCGTGTTCATCATCGCCATGGAGGAGGGTGTGCTGCCGCACGTGCGCTCGTTCGACGACCCGGCGCAGATGGAGGAGGAGCGGCGGCTGTGCTACGTCGGCATGACGCGCGCGAAGGAGCGGCTGTACCTCCTGCGCGCGTTCAAGCGGTACGCGATGGGCTCGTCGCAGCACAACCCGCCGTCGCGCTTCCTGCGCGACATCCCGGCTCAGCTCATCGCGCAGCAGTCCGCCCTCGCGGAGGCGTCCGAGCGCCGCTACCAGGCGCCGGCGCGGCGGGCCGACGAGCGGCCGCCGGTGCCGGACGACGCGGTGTTCAGCGGCGGCGAGAAGGTGCGCCACCCGCGCTTCGGCGAGGGCATCGTCGTCGCCTGCGTCGTGGCGAACGGCGACCAGGAGCTGACGATCGCCTTCAAGGGCGAGGCCGGCATCAGGCGCCTGCTGCTCTCGCTGGCGCCGCTGGAGCGGATGTAGGGGCGGGGGATGGGAAGTTGGAGGTCGGAGGTCGGAGGCAGGGGACAGCGGACGACAGGCGGCCGACAACTGACAACAAACATCAAACAGCAAACGGCAGGCGACAGAGAGCCGACGGCGGGCGGCGTCGCGGCTGGCGGTGCTGGGGATCGACCTGTACGCCGAAGCGGGCGTCGGCTCGCGCCACCGGGGCCACCGCGCTCGCCGGCCGTTGACAGCGGCGCAGCGTGGGCAGATACTCGCCCCGATGTGTTTCCGCGAGACGGTCGTGATCCACGCATCGCCGGCGGCGGCATTCGCGTATCTGGCGAACCCCGCGACCGCACCGGTGATCGACCCCGCCGTGCTTTCCTATGAGCCGGACTCGCTGCCAATGCGCGCGGGCACGATGAACACCATCCGCGTGCGCATGTACGGGGTGCCGATGACCATGACGAGCCGCGTGCTGGAGTGGGAGGAGGGGCGGCGCATGGTCATAGAGTCGGTGCGGCCCTCGCGCCCGATGCGGGCGGTGGCGACGCACCTGTTCGAGCCGCATCCGGACGGCGTGCGGTACACGTGGTCGATGGAGATGATCCCGAACGGCCGCGGCGGCCGCCTGTTGGCACGCCTGATGACGCTCCTCATGCGCCGCAACGCGCGCCGGCAGCAGCTTCGTTTCAAGCGAGTGATGGAGACCGAAAGCCGGGACATGTAACGCGCCTGTGGCGCCCGAACCGGCGGGCGCTGCCGCAGACCAACCGCGCCGCCGCAGCGCCAAGCCGGTCGCCACTATGCCAACGGGCGCGGGACGGGTACATTCCTGCCGTGAAGGCTGAGATCCTCTCCATCGGCACCGAGATCCTGCTCGGCGAGATCGTCGACACGAACGCGCAGTACATCGCGGCGCGGCTGCCCGGGCTGGGCATCGACCTCTACTTCAAGGCCGTCGTCGGCGACAACCTGGACCGGCTGACGGAGACGATCGGCCGGGCGCGCGAGCGCTCGGACGTCGTCATCTGCACGGGCGGGCTCGGGCCGACCGAGGACGATCTGACGCGCGAGGCGATCAGCGCGGCGCTCGGCGAAGAGCCGCGCGTCGACCCGCAGCTCGAGCGCGACCTGCGCGGCTTCTTCGAGCGCCGCGGCTACGCGATGCCCGAGCGCAACGTCAAGCAGTGCTGGCTGATCCCCTCGGCGCGCGCGATCCCGAACCCGCGCGGCACGGCGCCGGGCTGGTGGGTGGAGCGCGACGGCAAGATCATCGTGGCCATGCCCGGCCCGCCGACGGAGATGACGCGCATGTGGGAGCAGGAGGTGGCGCCCGAGCTGCTGCGCCGCCACCCCGGCTCCGTGCTGATCACGCGCACCCTGAAGACGACGGGCATCGGCGAGGGCACCGTCGACGAGATGGTGAGCCCGCTGCTGAAATCGGCCAACCCGAGCATCGGCATCTACGCGCGCGCCGACGGCGTGCACCTGCGCATCGCCGCCAAGGCGCCGACGGCCAGCGAGGCGCGCGCGCTCATCACGCCGGTCGAGGCGGATGCGCGCGGCATCCTGGGGCCGGCGATCTGGGGCGCGGACGACGACACGTTCGAGAGCGTGATCGGGGAGATGATGCGCGCGTGTGGCGTCACGCTGGCCACGATGGAGTCGTGCACCGGCGGCCTCCTCGCGAGCACGCTCACCGACGTGCCGGGGGCCTCGGACTACTTCCGCGGCGGGCTCGTGTCGTACCAGACGGAGCTGAAGGTGGAATGGGGCGTGCCACAGTCGATCATCGACGAGCACGGCGTGATCAGCGCGGAGTGCGCGCGGGCGATGGCGCAGGCGGCGCGCGAGCGGCTCGAAGCGAGCATCGGCATCGGCGTCACGTGTGTGGCCGGTCCGGACGAACAGGAGGGGAAGCCCGTCGGGACGGTGCACATCGGCATCGACGCGGTGTGGGCGGCGCCGCAGGCGGTGAGCTACGTCTATCCGCAGGGGCGGATGGCGACCAAGCGGCGCGCCGTCACCAGCGCGCTCGGGCTGCTGCGGCAGTCGCTGCTGGCGTATTCGCCGGACGCGCTGGTGTAGGCGTGACCAGACCCGTCGGCGGCCAGACGCTGGACAGCGGCGGGTAGAGGGTGGAGGCGCCGGGTCGCTGCGGCCGGCACGCGACTCGCGCGGACTGAAGAAAGCCTGTCTCGGAAACGCGCTACGACTGGGGGAGCAGGTTCACGCAAGGCGCCGACCCCGGCATCCTCGCCCGACCCGCATCGGCTCGCTACCCTGACCGTATGTCCGCGAACCTCGAATCGTTGTACTCGTACAAGGAACTGCCCGTGAGCGCACCCGAAACCGACAACAAGGTGGCACTCGTCGTCGCCGCACACCCGGACGACGCCGACTTCGGCGCCGCCGGCACCGCCTACCTCTGGTCGAAGGAAGGCTGGACGTTCTACTACCTGGTCTGCACCGACGGCAGCAAGGGCACGGCGGACCCGGCCATGCGGCCGGCAGAGCTGATCCGCATCCGGCGCGACGAGCAGCGGGAGGCGGCACGGCGGGCCGGGGTGAGGGACGTGTTCTTCCTCGACTACGTGGACGGCGAGCTGACGTACACCCGGTCGCTGCTTGGCGACGTCGTCCGCCACATCCGCTTGCTGAAGCCGTACGCGGTGTTCACGCACGAGCCGACGGCGATGATCGTGCGGAACAGCTTCATCAACCACTCCGACCATCGCTGCGCGGGGCAGGTGACGATCGACGCCATCTATCCTTCGGCCCGGGACCGGCTGAACTTCCCGGAGCAGATCGAGCAGGGGCTCGAGACGCACAACGTGAAGGAGATCTTCATCTGGGGGTCGGAGGAGACGAACTACGAGACGGACATCAGCGAGGTGGTGGAGGCGAAGATCCACGCCCTGAACGCGCACGTCAGCCAGGGGCTCGGTGCCGAGGATCCGGACAGCCAGTTCCTGAAGTTCGTGCGGGAGCGCTGGCGCGGCGAAGACGGCCGCTACACGGAGCGCTTCCGGCGCGTGGTGATGTTTCGGTAGTCCATCGTCCATCGTTCATCGTCCCCAGCGTCCAGTGCCCGGTTCATGAACGTCGGCGCGCCGCACATCGGCGTCGCCGACTGAACTTGTGATCGACGCAGGGCGATCGGCGTGCTACGATCGGCCGCGGCGGGGCACTGGAATCGGGGAAGTGGTGAAGTGGATCGCATTGGCGTGCGCCGTCGCGTGCGCGGTCGCGTACGCGTTGTCATCCGGGACGGCCTTCGCGCAGCAGCGGCGGGACCCGTTGATCGTGCCGCAGGAAGGCGGCAACGGGTCACTCTTCCAGATCGTCGGCCAGTACGGCTGGACGCCCGGCGAGACGGTGACCATCCGCCTCGGCTGGACCGCGGTGGACCCGCTGCACTACGCGGGGCCGCTCTACCACGAGCGGACCGCGACGGTGCTGCGCGACGGCACGTGGAGCTTTCCGATCGCCGTCAATGACGCGCTCTTCCCGTTCCCGCTGGGCTCCGAGCCGAAGTTCATCGTCGTCGAGGCCAGCAGCGCCTCGAAGACCGCGATCAACGCGTTCATCTACGCGCCGGGCGGCCGGCTGCCGGCGGGCCCCGACGCGATCGCGCTGCTCGGCTTCGGGCCGCCACGGGCGAGCTCGCTGGCGCTGCTGGTCGCCGCGCTGTTCCTCGGGGCGACAGGCGGGCTGATCGTCGTCAGCGGCGCAGGCCAGCGGACGGCATAGGCGGCCGGCCGATGCGGCCGGGCAGAGTGTTCCGACGGCGAGGGCTGGGTCGTGGGGTTGGGCAGCGGAGCCGGGCAATGGCACCCGGCGCAACCGTGACGAAGGATCACCACTCCACCGCCCGCAGGCGCACCGGCCAGACCCCGGGAGGCGGGCAGGCCGCGTCCACCCTGTCACCGCGGGCACCACCGCTGTTGCCTGCTGGTCACGGTGATGCTGCCCTGCATGGTGTGACAGAATCACTGCCCATCTACACGCAGGCACCCAAATTGACGCCCTCGCCGCCCGCCTGCTATCCTCCCACGCAGGAAAGGAGGTGATGCGGATGGACGATCGTCGTTGCGAGGCCTGCAAGCCGAGCACACTCCGCAGCACCTCGGGGGCTGACTCCTAGCAGCTCTCCGGGGGCGGAGCCGATCCGGGGCCTCCCCGGCGCGGCTGCCGGGCGGCAGGCCTGGCAACAGTCATGATCGTGGCCCGGCCAGCAATGGCCGGGCCACATCGTCTCCCCGGCACCCGCCGCCGTTTGGTTCCAGGTTCGAGGTTCTGGGTTCTGGGGCCTAACCCTCACGTCCGCCCCCGCTTCGGCGGCAGCGACGACAGGTAGTCGTGGATCGCCTGCGCCGCGCGCCGCCCGTCCGCGAGCGCCGTCACCACCAGGTCCGCGCCGTTGACGTTGTCGCCGCCCGCGAACACGCCCGGCCGCGTCGTCATGTACGTCTCGGGGTGCACCTCGACGAGGTTCCAGCGGTCCGTCGAGACGCCCGGCGCCGCGTCCTTGATCAGCGGGTCCGCGTTGTAGCCGATGGCGATCGAGAT
>JAKAMA010000166.1 GCA_021813085.1 Chloroflexota bacterium
GTCGAAGACGCCGTAGTTCGGCAGAAACTGCTTGCGATAGCGCGCGACGAGGCGGCCGTCGGAGATGATCGCAGCGGCGTTGTAGATGTCGCCGTCCATGTCGACGAAGCCGACGATCGAGGCGATGCCGCGCGTCGCGGCGACGACCTCATCGAGCGCGCGCAGGTTGTCGGCGACGAAGGAGCGGCGGAGCACCAGGTCCTCCGGCGGGTAGCCCGTGACCGCCAGCTCGGGGAAGGCGACGAGGTCGGCGCCGAGCGCGCGCGCCCGCTCCGTCCACTCGATGATCCGGGCGGCATTCCCCGCGAGGTCGCCGACCGTCGTATCGATCTGCGCCAGCGCGGCGCGGAGGGTGCGCATACGTTCCCTTTCGCCTCGCCGATGATAGCGCGCGGGCGGCCGTCGAGTTCGTGTCAACGTGACACTAAGCAGAACGTAGCAGGGAGCCGGCGCGAAGTCAACGCGCGTGGTGGTGGCGCGCGACCCGCGCGGGCTGCCCTATGGCCGTATGGGAAGAGCCCGCGCTACGAGTGGGCGAGGATCCTCGTTCGCGGGGATGCCGCGGGCGTCCGTTCCCAGGCGGGATCCGCCCTGCTATCCTTTCGTGAAGCATGGTTCAAAGGCCACGTTGAAGATTGCAGCCGCCCCCGGAGCCGCCGACCGCACGTTCGCCCCGACGCACCCCGCAGCGGTCGAGGTACGCGACCTCGTGTATCGCTACGGCGAGCGGCGGGCGCTCGACGGGCTGTCGCTGGCTGTGCCGGCAGGCGCGATCTTCGGCCTGCTCGGGCCCAACGGCTCCGGCAAGAGCACGCTGCTCTCGGTCCTGATCGGCCGGCGCATCGCCGAGTCGGGCGAGGTCACCGTGCTGGGCGAGCCGCTCAGCAACCGCCAGCGAGCGCGCATCGGCATGGTCTTCCAGGAGCCCTCGCTCGACCCGCAGATGACGGTCGGCGAGACGATGGACCTGCAGGCCCGGATGTTCGGCCTCCGGCGCGACGCTGGCGCCGCCCGGACGCGTGCGCTGCTCGACCGCGTCGACCTCGCGGACCGCGCGGACGCGCTCACCGCGACCCTCTCGGGCGGCATGAAGCGGCGGCTCGAGCTGGCGCGCGCGCTCCTCAACAGCCCGGAGCTGCTGCTCCTCGACGAGCCGACGCTGGCGCTCGATCCCGACTCGCGGCTGCGGTTATGGGAGCACCTGCTCGAAGCGAACGCGGAAGGCTGTACGCTGCTGCTGGCGACGAACGACGTCGCCGAGGCGGAACGCTACTGCCGGACGGTGGCGCTGCTCGACGAGGGCAGGCTCGTCGCGCAGGGCTTGCCCGAAGACCTCAAGCGCGACCTCCGGCACGAGTCCGTGCGCATCGAATGGGTGGAGGAGCCTTCGGATGAGGTCGCGATGATGGAGGCCTGGCCGGGGGTCGGCCACGTGCGGCTCGCCGGCCACACGACGCACGTCACGGTGGACGAGGCGAGCCCGTTCCTGGCGCGGCTCTTCCAGCAGACGGGCGACCGCGTGCGCGGCGTGCGGATCGAGGCGACGACGCTCGAGGATGTCTACTTCCAGCTCGTCGGCCGCGGCATCACGTCGCCCGCCGGGGCAGAGGGCGGTGCGTCGTGAATCAGGCGACCGCGATCGTCGCGCTGATGAAGCGCGACCTGCGTGCGTTCCTGCGCTCGCGCTCGCAGCTCTACTCGTCAGTGCTGTTCCCGCTGATGCTGCTGGCGATCCTGGGGACGGGCGTGTCGGACGGGCTGGACCCGAAGCACATCCGCGACTACGTGACCTTCCTGACGCCGGGGATGATCGCCATGACGGCGGTGTTCTCGTCGACGTTCTCGAGCGCCTCGTACTACCAGGACCGGGACTCCGGCGTGCTCAAGGTGCTCCTGGCGTCGCCGCACTCGCCGCGCGTCATCCTGCTGGGCAAGACGCTGAGCGCGGTGGTGATCGGCGCGGTGCAGGCGCTGCTCGTGCTCGCGGTCGCGGCGGCGATCCCGGCGATCCACTTCCGGTGGCAGTACGGCGTCGCATGGAGCCTGCTGGCGGCCGTCTTCGCGATCGTCGTGCTCAACCTGTTCCTCTCCGGGCTGGGGCAGTTGCTGGCGTCGAAGATCCGGACGATGCAGGGGTTCCACCTGGTGATGAACCTGGTGCTCTTCCCGTTCCTCTTCTTCTCCGGCGCCTTCTTCCCGCTGACGGACCTGCCCGTCTGGCTGAAGGTGCTCGGGCGGCTCAATCCGCTCTCGTACGGGGTCGACATGATGCACCTGGCGCTCTACGCCAACGGCGACGGCGGCTACTTCGGGCTGCCGATGGACCTCGCCGTGCTCACCGCCCTGGCGGTGGCGGTGTTCTATTTCGGGACGAGCCGTAGCGTCAGCCCGGACCGATGATGCGCATTCCGCGACAGGTGGCGTCGGTATGGAGTGGGCGGGCACGCGGGCCCGTCCCTACGCCCGCGCGCGGGGCGCCGCCGGCGATGATGCGCGCGGCGGTGCTCGTGCTCGCCCTGGCGGCGGCCGTCGTCGCGGCGTGCGGCGGTGGGTCGTCGAGCGCTTCGGGCGTCGTGTTCCCGACCGTGATCTCGCTCGGCGGCTGCGACGTCTGCCCGGCGATCCGTAACACGACGCTCGGCGTCGGCCTGAACCGCGTCGTGATCGGGCTGGACGACGCGAAGCTGCAGCCGATCCTCGATGCGCAGGTCCACGTGCGGTTCTACGACCTGACCGGCAGGAAGCCGGTCTTCAGCTCGCAGACCGGCACGACGTTCGAGCCGGTGCAGCTCTCGTTCATCAACGAAGACGCGCACAACCAAAAGGTGGTGACGGGCAACGACGGCGTGTACGTGGCCTACGCGACGTTCGACCGCGCCGGCACCTGGGGCGCGCAGATCGATGTGACGCGCGCAGGCAAGAAGCTCAAGCCGATCCCGTACACCTTCACGGTGCTCGAGCGGACGCCGGAGCCGGCCATCGGCGACCCGGCGCCGCCGAGCCGCCAGATCACGCTCGCCAACGTCCGCGACATCAGCGAGATCGACTCCTCGTTCCCGCCGCGCCCGGCCATGCACGAGATCACCGTCGCCGACGCGCTGAAGACGGGGAAGCCGATCGTCGTGGCGTTCGCGACGCCCGCGTTCTGCACGTCGCGCACGTGCGGGCCGATCATGGACACCGTCATGGACCCGCTGGCGGCGAAGTACGCGGGCCGGGCGATCTTCATCCACATCGAGCCGTACGACCTGCGGGCTCTGCGCGACACCGGACAGCAGATCCCCGTGCCGGCGATGCGCCAGTGGGGGTTGCAGTCGGAGCCGTGGGTCTTCGTCATCGACCGGCAGGGCAGGATCGCCGCGAAGTACGAGGGCATCGCCACGGCCGCCGAGGTGGGACAGGCGCTCCAGCGGGTGCTGGCGCAGGCCCCGGCGACGCCCGTGGCGGCTTCCCCGACGCCGTAGCCACGGCTCTTCCGCCAGAGATGGTCAGCGGGTAGGATCTGGTGGCTCTCGGGCCGAGGGGATTCGCGCGCGGCGCGATGGAATCGCAGCGTACAGGGGAAGGGCATGGAGCAGGTACAGAGAGTGCTCGTCGAGGTCACCGCGGCGGCGAGCGACGCCGTCATCGGGGACGTGGAAGCCCACCGCGACGTGGCCCGCCGCCAGCCGGGCTTCCGCGGCATGAGCATCGCCCGGTCGGAGACGCCCGGCGGGAACACCCTGCTCTCCGTGGAGACGCGCTGGCGGGACAACAACAGCCTCGCGGACTACGCCTCGCAGCAGCCGAACGTGGAGAGCGTGATCCGCGGCCATAGCGCCGAGATCGTGGCGAATTCGCTCGAGGTGCGGCGGCTGGAGGCGGTCGGCGAGGAGGAAGCGGAGCCTTCGGGGCCGGTGTACGAGCGCATGGCGTTCGCGCTCTTCGTGCCCATAGGCGTACTGGTCTTCGCGCTGCTGGTGATCTACGGGCTTTCGCGCATCTACCTGGCGCTGAACCCGCACGTCGCGACCCCGCTCGCGGCGATCGTCGCCATCGGCATCCTCGGCGTCTGCGGGTACATCGC
The DNA here is from genome assembly GCA_021813085.1 of Chloroflexota bacterium. Classification (GTDB taxonomy): domain Bacteria; phylum Chloroflexota; class Dehalococcoidia; order DSTF01; family JACRBR01; genus JADMII01. Next base: position 4,067 of record JAKAMA010000166.1, read on the forward strand.
CGCGCACCCGATGATCCAGCGCTGGCAGGTGGCGACCATCGTCGGTGCCGTGGCCGCGCTGCTGCTGGGTGGCGGCATCTACGCCGGCGTGAACGGCAAGCACCCTGTCGAGGTCCCGCCATCGGTGCAGGCGGCCGCCCGCGCGACGGCGCCGGCCGCGGGCGGACCGACGGCCGTGCCGGGGGCGCTCCTGATCACGACCCCGTCGGACACGAAGTTCGACAAGAGCGAGCTGACGGCGAAGGCCGGGACGCAGGTGACCGTCACGTACGACAACAAGAGCGACATCATCCACGACATCCGCTTCTTCAACGGGCCGGACGCGAAGTCCCCGTCGCTGGCGGCGACGAAGCTCGGCAAGAACGACTCCCAGACGATCACCTTCACGGCGCCGAGCACTCCGGGAAAGTACTTCTTCCACTGCGACGCGCACCCGACGCTCATGACGGGGTTCCTGATCGTCAACTAGGGTCGCCGGCTCCCCTTCCGAACGCGCACAGAGCGCCCGCAATGCGGGCGCTTCTCGTTGTGGCGCTGAACGGGACGGCAACGGGATCCGCGCGTACTCGTATGCGCGGGCATGGATACGCGCTGGCTGAAAGGCCCGCGCCATGCGGTTGCCCGCGCCACGGGAGCACGGCGCCGCGGAAGGCCCGCACCGCACGACGACGGCCCGGACCATTACGGCATGCGGTTGCGCGGCCCAGCACCCCGGGCGCCGCGAGCGCCGCGTGCGCTATCTGTGCGACAGGCCGAGCTGGTCGAGCTCCTCCTGGACGTCGGACCAGCGCGGGCCCTTCTCTTCGGCCTGGGAGTCGCGGTACCAGCGGAAGAAGGCGAGGCCGATGAACCACCAGATGACCAGCGCGCCGAACGTCTTCATGAGCCCGCCGGCGATCTGCTGGTCGGCGATCGGAGAGAGGCCCCAGAGGCGCGGCGCCTGCACGTACGGCGCGTAGATGGCGTGGTCGGCAAACGTGATGAACGAGGCGACGACCATCGGGATCAGCGACTGCACGAAGAGATAGGCCATCTGCATCGGGTACGAGATGCGCGGCAGCTCGGGGACGTCGCTGAGGATGGGCCACCACATGAGGATCGAGACCGCGACGAGGACGGCGTGCCACGTGAAGTGGAAGGGCTCGCTGCGCAGCGAGAGGTCGAGGACCGCCGGCAGGTGCAGCACGACGAACGTCATGTTGACGACGAAGAGGATGACGATCGGGTGCACAAGGACACGCGCCGCGGGCAGCACGCCGCGCACCCGGAGCGGCACCTGCCAGAGCCACGAGGGGATGCCCGCCAGGAGCAGGGGCGCCGCGACGAACGTGAGCATCGTGTGCTCGAGCATGTGGACGCTCAGCAGGTACTGCTCGCCGATGTCGTGGATCGGCGTGCCGGCCGCGAGCCAGATCGTGAAGACGCCGCCGGAGAAGAGCCAGACCTGACGCCGCTTTACCCGCCCCGCATCGGAGGCGCTCTGGCGCAGCCAGATCACGGCGTAGAGGTAGAGCGCTTCGAGGACGATGCAGAAGAGCCACACGTCGGGGTGCAGGTGCCAGTGCCACCAGCCGGCCGTCGTCGTCGCAGGAGCGCCGTGGAGGATGGGGAGCAGCACCATGGGGTCGCCTCGGGGTCCGCGGTCAGGGGCCGCGTGGTGGACGGTACCAGGTCATGCTACGCCGTACGCGGGTGGCCGTCCCACCGCCCGCCCGGCGTCACGTCAGCGACGCCCCGAGCGTCGCCAGCACGACCATCATGATCGTGATGACGAGCACGAAGCCGCCTGCGAAGAGCGCGGCGAAGAGGCGATTATCGAACTTGAGGTGCATGAACCAGAGCGCCACGAGGAGGAACTTG
>JAKAMA010000167.1 GCA_021813085.1 Chloroflexota bacterium
TGGCCCCAAGTTGAACCTTCCGACCCGGCGGAAGGTGCGAATCCCGCGCGTCTTCGCGCGCGACAACACGACACCGGAATGCGCGCCCCGCGTCCGTGCCGGTCGCTGGGCCGCTCATCACGGCCCCTCTCGTGTCGATACTACCGTAGTGAAAGCGCGCTCCGCCGTGTTCCACCTTGGCGCACTCCCGCGCGCCCACGGTCGGAGTGGGACGATTCTCCCACGCCCGCGCTGACCTGTCAAGGGGTTCCGATGGGGAAAGTTTACGGCCAGAATCAGCCCGCCGAAGAAGTTTTTTCCCGCCCCGCTGGCCGACGCGAGGGGACAGGAGCATGGTAAGCACCCTTCGGCGGCTCTTGCCCGCACTCGCGGCCGGCGCCGCCCTCCTCGCCGCCGTGGTGGCCGCGCAGGATGCCTCGCTGACGCTGCAAGTTGTGAGCGTGAGCGATGCGGGCTATCCGAAGGCGCAGGCCGTCGTGACGGTCGAGGACACGGCCAGCGGCACCGCGCCGGCGCTGACGCCTGACAATGTCACGGTCGCCCTGAACGGCGCGCCGGCGAAGGTGCTGGCCACCCAGCTCGCGTCGAGCGAGACGACGCCGCTTGATGTGCTGTTTCTGGTCGATGTCAGCGGCAGCATGGCCGGGCAGCCGCTGACGCTCGTCAAGGGCGCCGCGACCGCGTTCATCGCTCAACTTGCCCCGCAGGACCGGGTCGCGGTGATCGCCTTCAGCGACAGGGTGCGCGTTCTCCAGGACTATACGACGGACCACGCCGCAGCGTCCGCGGTGATCGACCGGCTGCAGGCGTCCGGCAACACGGCGCTCTACGAGGCGACGGCCGGCGCCGCACTCAAGGCCGCGACATCGACGGCGAGCCGCCGCGCCATCATCCTGCTGAGCGACGGTGCGGATTACGGCTCCTCCGGCACGGTGTCGCGACAGCAGGCAATCGATGCCGCGGCGAAGGTCGGGGTGCCGTTCTTCGCCATCGGCGAGGGCAGCGGCATCGACCGTGCATACCTGCAGCAGTTGGCGGCGGCGTCGAACGGGCGCTATCTCGAGGCCCCCGACCCGAGGCAGCTCGGCGACCTGTACGCCAGCATCGCGCGCCTGCTCCGCAGCCAGTACGTGATCACGTTCGACGCCTCGGGCGTGCATGCCGCCGGCGACGTGCCGGTGACGGTGACGGTGCGTTCCGGCGCCCGCAGCGCGACCGCGAGCGCGTCCTATCACGCCCCGCCGCCGCCGCCGGCCACGGTGTCGATCGAAGGCGTCCAGCCAGGCGAATCGCTGACCTCGCGGCGCACCGTCACCGTGCAGGTCGGGGGCGGCCAGGCCGTCTCGCGCGTCACGTTCCAGGTCGATGGCAAGACGGTCGCGGAAGCGACGTCGCCGCCGTACACGTATACGTACGACCCCGCAGCGTTCGGCGGCGGCGCCCACGAGCTTTCTGTCACCGCACAGGCCGCGAGCGGCCCGGTCACCTCGAAGATCGACTTCGTGTCCACGCCGCCCGCGCGGGCGGCTGGCGGCGGAGGCGTGGACCCGCTGCTCCTCGCCGCCGCCGTTGTCGTGGTCATTCTGCTGGCGGGCGGGATCCTCTTCCTCGCGCTGCACAGGCGCCGGCGGGAAGAGACACCCCCACCGGTCGATGTGGCCGCGCTGCGTCCCGTGCCGGCGCTTCCGCCCGACGCCGTGCCCGTGGCACCGGAACCGGAGCCCGCGCCAGCGCCGGTCGACGAGCCGCGCGGCCTACTGATCTCCCGCGCCGGCGATGACCTCGGGAACGAGTACGTGATCGGCGGCAGCCCCGTGAGCATCGGCTCGGGCGAGCGGTGCGCGGTGCGCATCGCCGACCGAGGCCTCTCGGCCGTGGAGGCGCGGGTCTGGGTGCGCGACGGCCAGTTGATGCTCCACCGCATGATGAGCCTGAACGCGATCGCGAACGAGGGGGTGACGGGCGGCTGGTCGATCCTCGAGCCGGGCGACACGTTCCAGCTTGGGCCGCATACCTTCGAGTTTCGCCTGCTGCCCGTGCCGAAGCCAGCCCCCGACGCCTCCGACATCCCGAACGTGCTGCGGGACCCGGACCGGCCGAAGGCAGCCTCTGGTGGGGCGGGCTTCCCCGCCGCGCCCGAACCGTCGCGTCTGCGCCTCGTCGAGCTGATGCCGAAGAACGACGTCAGCGCGCCGCCGGACCGGGACGAGCGCGCGAGCTGACCGCCGTCCCGGGCGCCGACGGGCGCCGCGGGCGATGGCGGTGCGGACCCGGCAGCTCGTCCGGCCGTCGTAGCGAGCCGCAGTCCTGTCCAGGCGCCTCGTCCCCCTCAAGCGCCGCCCTCCTCCTGCCGATGTTCATTGGGACGTAAGGGAATGCCCTGTCAGGAACCGCAGGATCCCCTGCTCCCGTCGATGTGCGCCGCCGACTGCTGGAGAGGGTCCGCATGGTCAGCCTGGGTGCGCCCGCCCCGCGTCCCAACGACGACACGCCGCTCGTCCTGCGCGCCATCCAGCGCGACGAGGAGGCGTTCGCGGAGCTGTACGAGCGCCACATCGTGCGGGTCTACCGTCACATCTATTACATGGTCGGGAACGCGGCGGAGGCCGAGGACCTGGCGTCGCAGACCTTTCTGCGCGCATGGGAGGCGATCGAGCGCTACCAGGTGCGCGGCGCCCCGTTCGTCTCCTGGCTCCTCCGCATCGCGCATAACCAGGGCGTCAGCCACCTGCGGTCCAAGCGTGAGTCGTCGCAGCTTCACGATGGCATCGTCGACGACAAGATGCACCGCGACCCGGAATCGGCCTACCAGCAGACCGCCGAGGAGGAGCTCGTCCGGGAAGCCATCCTGCGGCTCCGCGACGAGCAGCGCCAGGTGATCATTCTGCGCTTCATCGAGGATCTAGATTACCGGGAAGTGGCCGAGATTATCGGTAAGAGTGTCGCGGCGATCCGCGTCATTCAGCACCGCGCGCTCAACGCACTGCGCAAGCAGATGAAGCTCCTGGACCCGGCGGTCTGAGGGCGACTGGCGGGAGCGGGTGCGGAGCAGCTCGGGGGGCAGGGGAAGTCCTGGGGGACGTGGGAGTTGGTGGCCGGGAGCCGTAAAGCGCGTCCCGGCAGGGCCGATACCTATTCAGCCCGGTGGGCCGAACGGCCCGTATACACACATGGGGGAATCTAGCCATGGCACGATCAGTCGCGGGTGGCGTCTCGCCGAGTAGGTTGAACAGGAAGTTCCTCGTCGTGGCGGTGTTGCTCGCCGTCCTCAGCGCGGTGCTCGTCTACGCCAAGATCTCCGCCAAAAGCGGGACGACCACGGCCAGCTCGGGCGCCGGCACGCAGGTCGTCGTAGTCGCGAAGACGGCCATCCAGCCGCGCACGGTGGTGACGGCGGACCAACTGGTGCTGAAGAGCATCCCGGCAAGCGCGGTCGTCGGCGGCTCGTTCAGCACCATCACCGACGTTGTGGGGCGGACCGCGAAGTACCCCATTCAGGCGAACGAGCAACTGACCGCGAGCAACGTGATCGATACGAGCAAGCCGGTCTCCGGCTCGGCGCTGTCGCTCGTCATCCCCGCGGGCAAGCGGGCGATGTCGATCCAGGCCTCGCAGGTGAGTAACGCCGGCGGCCTGATCCTGCCCGGTGACTTTGTGGACATCATCTGGACCTGCTGCAGCGGCAAGGCGATCATCGCCAAGACGCTCCTGCGCGACGTCCAGGTGGCCGCGGTCGCGCAGACGATCGTGGACTCCGGCCCGGTGACCAGCGCCAGCACGACACCCACAGCGGGCGGCAGCTCGACGGCGCCCATCGCGGCCGGCGCGGCGAAGCCCGACCCGGGCGCCCAGACGGTGACGCTGCTCCTGACGCCGCAGGAGGCCGAGCAGGTCTTCCTCGCAGAGCAGAACGGCACGTTCCGCATGGACCTGCGTGGCGTCAGCGACACCAGCACGACCGACCCGGGCGTCGTCAACCTGCTGAACATCCTGCCGCCGTCCGCGCTCGCGGGTATCCCCGACGTGCTCAAGCCAGATGGCTACAAGCCGGGCCAGTAAGTCGCAGGATCGTCGTCGGAACGCGGAAGCGCAGCGGGCAGCGGACGCGCGGGAGCGTAGGAGACGTAGGAGAGATGGCGCGAAACCCTGAGATCGTCACCGTCGACCCGGACCTCGGCACGAGGGCCGAGACGAAGCGCGCCGCGCAGATCGCTCACTTCACGGTCGTCGGCGAGGCCGGGTACGGGGTCGAGGCGGTGACGGTCGCGAAGGAGCACACGCCGGACGTCTTCCTCGTGTCGTTCGAGGAGCCGGTGGCGCTTGCGCTCCAAACCATCGAGTCGCTGGCCGACGCGGCTCCGGGCGCGCCGACCATCGTCTACTCCTCCCTGGCCGACGCGAACTCGGTGCGGCGGGCGATGGTCGCCGGGGCGCGCGACTACATCATCAAGCCGCTGAAGCCGGAGGACCTCAGCCGCGCCGTCTACGGCGTGCTCGAGCAGGAGGAACGCAAGCGCCTGCGCGCCGACGGCCAGGTAGCCGACACGGCGGCGCGCGGCACCGTCATCACCGTCTTCGGCGCCAAGGGAGGCATCGGCAAGACCACGATCTCGACCAACCTGGCGACCACGCTCGCCAAGATCACCGGCGCCAGCGTCTGCCTGCTCGATATGGACACGCGCTTCGGCGACGTCGCGATCATGATGGACATCGCCGTCGAGGCGAGCATCGCGGATGTGGCGCGTCATCTGGACACGCTGGACCGCGACAAGATCCGTGACTATCTCGTCAAGCACCACAGCGGCGTCTCGATCCTGCCGGCGCCGCTGCATCCGACGGAGTGGCGCAACCTGACGCCGCAGCACATCGAAAAGATCGTCGAGCTGCTGGCGCAGACGCACGACTTCGTCGTGATCGACACGCCGGGAACCTTCAACGAGCTGATCGCGACGACGCTCGAGCTGGCGAACCTGATCCTGCTGGTTACCAGCATGGACATCGCGAGCATCAAGGACACCGCGCTGGCGCTCGAGATGCTGCGCGCCGCCGGCGTCAGCGAGGATAAGGTCAAGCTCACGATCAACCACTCGACCGCCGCGAACAGCCTCCGCGAGGAGGACGTGTCGCGCGTGCTGGAATACGACGTCTTCTGGCGCATCCCGCACGATCTTGCGGTGTCCAGCAGCACCCAGCTCGGGCAGCCGATCGTCATCGCGAAGCCCTATGCGCGGGTGTCGCGCTCGATCATCGACCTCGCGCACACGCTGACGGGCACCAGGCAGGACAAGCGGGGATTCCTCGACCGGTTCCTCGGCCGGTCGGCCTGAACGGACGCCTGCGGGAGGCAGAGACCATGAGTCAGTTTCAATGGCAATCGCGTAAGGCGCAGGCGGGTGGCAGCGGGAACTACCAGCGCCCGAACAGCCTGTCGCAGAACGTCGTCGCCCTGAACGAGCTGAAGTTCACGCTGCACCAGCGGCTGATCGAGGAGCTCGACCCGAACAAGCTCGAGGGGCTGGCCAAGGACAAGGCGCGCGAAGCCGTCGAGCAGGCGGCGCGCACGCTCATCGCGCAGGAGATGCCGGGCATCGTCGGCACGACGCGCGACGAGCTGGTGTCGGCCGTGGCCGACGAGGTGCTGGGCTTCGGCCCGCTGGAGCCGCTGCTGCGCGACAACGCGATCTCCGAAGTGATGGTCAACGCGCCGGACACGGTCTTCTACGAGAAGGAAGGACGCCTCTACCTCAGCTCGGTGCGTTTTCGCGATGACAACCACATCATGCGCATCGTCGAGCGCATCGTCGCGCCGCTCGGCCGCCGCGTCGACGAGTCGTCGCCAATGGTGGACGCGCGCCTCCCCGACGGCTCGCGCGTGAACGTCATCATCCCGCCCGTGGCACCAAAGAGCCCGACGATCACC
>JAKAMA010000168.1 GCA_021813085.1 Chloroflexota bacterium
GCGGCCAGGAGATGCTCAGCGGCGAGGTGAAGACCCCGGACGAGATCGTCGCGCTGATCGAGGCCGTGACCGCGGACGATATCCGCCGCGTCGCGCGCTGCGTGTTCGACGAGCGGCAGCTCTCGCTGGCGGTGGTCGGCCCGTTCAAGAGCGACAAGCGCTTCGCGCGGCTGCTCCGCCTGGGCTGACCGCGCGCCCAGCCCGCTACTGGAACAGCTCGCCCACGGACTGGCCGGTGTGGATGCGCGTGATCGCCTCGCCGATCAGCGGGGCGACGGTGAGCACGGTGATCTTCGGGTCGCGCTTCTCCGGCGGCAGCGGGATGGTGTCGGTCACCACCAGCTCCTCGATGTCGCTGCCGCAGATCTTCGCCGCGGCGCCGCCGGAGAGGATCGGGTGGATGCAGGCCGCGGTGACGCTGCGGGCGCCACGGTCGAGCGCGATGCGCGCCGCCGCCAGGATCGTGCCGCCGGTGAGGATCTCGTCGTCGGCGATGAGCACGTGGCGGCCGTCGACCTCGCCGATCAGGCTCAGTGCCGACACGGTCTCTTCGTTCCCCATGCGCTCCTTGTCGACGATGGCGAGCGGCGTGTCGAGCTGCCTCGCGATGTTGCGCGCGCGCTTCGCGTCGCCCACGTCGGTCGCGAGCACCGTGACCTCGGCGAGGTCCCGCTCCTTGAAGTAGCGGCTCAGCGTGTAGAGCGCGGTCAGCTCATCGACCGGGATGTTGAAGAAGCCCTGGATCTGGCCGGCGTGCAGGTCGACGGTGAGGACGCGGTCGGCGCCCGCCGTCTCGATCAGGTTCGCGAGCAGGCGAGCAGTGATCGGGACGCGCGGCTGGTCCTTCTTGTCGCTGCGTCCGTAGCCGTAGTACGGCATGACAGCGGTGATGCGGCCGGCCGACGCGCGCTTGAACGCGTCGATCATGATCAACAGCTCCATCACGCTGCGGTTGACCGGCGAGGAGATGGGCTGGACGATGAAGACGTCGCGAGAGCGGACGTTCTCGAGGATGCGGACGAAGATGTTCTCGTTCGAGAACTCGAAGACGTCGCACTGGCCGAGCGGCATCTCGAGCGAGCGGCAGATGGACTCCGCCAGCTCCGGGTGTGCGTTGCCGGTGAAGACGGCGAGATCCGAGAACACGACCCTCTCCATCGCAGCAGCGGCCCCTGGATGGCGCGGCCAGCAGCGGGGTTGTCGCACCCCTGCGGCCGCCGCATGATACCACGGGCGCGGCGGCGCGACAGGTCGCGACGCCGGTGCGCGGTACGGGACGAGTGAAACGGGGCCGGTGCGGTGGACGGAGACGCGACGAAGCTCGGCATCATCGCCTACTCCGACTACGTCTGCCCGTGGTGCTACATCGGCCTGGCGCGGGTCGAGCGGCTGCGGCGGGAGTGCGCTGTCGACATCACCTGGCGGCCGTTCGAGCTGCATCCGGAGACGCCGCGCACGGGCGCCCGGCTCGATGGCCGGCTGGGGGGCGAGGCGCGGGCGCGGGCGTATCGCGACAACATCGGCCAGCTCGCGGCGGCGTCCGGGCTGACGCTGCGCATGCCGCCCGTCATCGCCAACTCGCACCTCGCGCTCGAGGCGGCGGAGTGCGCGCGCGAGCACGGCGGCTTCGATGCGTACCACGCTGCCCTCTTCCGCGCCTACTTCGAGCAGGGGCGCGACATCGGCGACGCGGAGACGCTGTGCGAGGTCGCACGCGAGGCCGGCGTCGACGACCAGGGCCTGCGTCAGGCGCTCGCCGATGAGCGCTACGCGGCCCGCATCGACGCGATGACCGCCCAGGCGCGGGAAGATGCGGTGGTCAGCACGCCGACGTTCATCTTCAGCGGCGGCTTTCGCCTCGTCGGGGCGCAGGACTACGAGGTGTTCGAGAGCGTCACCCGGCGGCTGCTGGCGCGGGCCGCGCGGTAGCCGGGGGGCCAGGCTGGGCCTCGGGCCGCCGGCCCGGCTGGGCGCCGGCCCTCGGCGGATGCCGGATCGGCCGGCCGCAGCGCCTGTCCCCATCACGTCGGGGCCTTCTGTAACCGCTGCCGCCCGCCGTCGTTTCTCCTTGTGGACGGGATGCTCAGGGGTGGCCCCGCAAAGGAGCGTCGAGATGGGGAAGATCGTCGACCAGGTGAGCGGCAGTGGGCCGGTGAGCGGCGAGGCGGTCCGCTGCCCGATCTGCGGCGCCGCGAACGCGGCCATGCGCTACTGCCGGCACGTCCGCTGGACCTTCGACCAGGGCGGCCCGGTCGAGTTTGCCCGCTACGCGCTCGAGACCAGCGCCTACCAGCACCCGCGCGGCTATACCGTCCGTGACCTGCCTGAAGCATGGTGGCGCGCGCACGAGGAGTGGATCGTCGAGCGCGCGCTGGAACGGTTCGCCGCCGCCGACGGGTTTGTCTTCGGCGAGCTCGCTGACCTCGACCTGCTGACGCTGGACATCTGGCGCGCCTACCAGCCCGAGGCCGAGCGTAGGCCCATCCCGCGCCAGTAGAGTTCGGAACTTCCTCATGTCCTCCAGTTCCGCGACAATGCGGCGCACGCGAGCTGTGCCCGCAGGGATGGGCAGCCTGCGGGCGTGCGCGGGAGCGAGGAGGGCCGGGCCGCATGGCCGAATTCGTCACCATCCGCCGCTGGGCGCTCAGGGAAGGCGGCAAGGAGCAGGATCTCATCGCGCTGGTGCGGCAGGAGATCATCCCCGCGTACAAGGAGCAGCCGGGGTGCCTGGAGCTGGAGCTGCTGCGCACGTCGGAGTCCCATGCGTATCTGGCGATCACGCACTGGGACGCCCGCGCGTCGTTCGAAGCATGGGCCGGGCCGGCGGGCCAGGCGTGGCGGGACCGGCATCGGGCGACGTTCGAACGTTGGCTCGCGTTGATGGCGTTTCAGGCGGAGTGGGACGCAGAGGAAATCGCCTCGAGCTGATGGCCGCCGCAGACGGACAACTGTTCGGCTCTGGTTTCAGGAGATCTCGACGATCTCGCTACAGAATCTGCAGGTGGGATTGACAGCTTCGACATCCGGGCGTAATATGTACCTGAAATCACAAACAGCCCTGCGCGCACCGTGGGGCTGTTCTGCCGCGAGGCAGTGAGCCGAACCCCGGGGCCGCGCCCAGGGGACGGGGGAACCAGATTCCGCTCCGGGCGGATGGGGTGAATCGTGCGGCGACCCGCAAGGCGCGCCGACACGTAGGACGACGCCTTTCGGTCCGAACCCGTCAGCTAACCCCGCAGGCAAAGGGAAGGCCGCATCCGGCATGCCGGTGGCTTCGCGCGTCATCGGCGAAGCGGCCCCGACGGGGCCCTGGAGGGGTACCTCGATGAACAACGCGCTCCCCCGAAGTTGTCCCCGGTGCCGCGGTTCGATGATCATCGAGCGGGACTGGTACGGCGCCTACAGCACGTGCCTCTGCTGCGGCTACGTCCACGAGGCCGTCTCGACGCCGCCGATCGAGCTGCTGGACGAGGAAGAGGGGCACCCCCGCCAGCGCCGCCGCCAGCCTTCGCACGGCAAGCTCCGCCTCTAGGCGCCGCCTCCCGGCCACGTAGACCCTGCACGGCGCGCACGGGCGCGCTCGTCGCGGATCGTTTCTTTTCTTGCCGCGGACACCTACTATGGGCGCGAAGCGCCGGCGCCGCGGAGCGCCGCGCCAACACGAGCAGGAGGCAACGATGCTGTACGTCCGCGTGTCGCTGATGCGGCCGAAGCCCGGCTTTGAGCGGGAGGTGGCCGAGATGATGGACAGCCTCGTGACGTTCTACGCGGACCAGCCGGGCTATCTCAACGGCTACAAGCTGCGCTCCGCCGACGACGGCGGGCTGGTCGGCCGCGTGACGGTGTGGAAGAGCGGCGAGCTGGCGGACGCGACGGCACAGTCGGCGCACGTCCTCGCGCAGCGGTCGGAGCTGCAGGCGCTGATCGAAGCGGATTCGCACGCCGAGTGGTCGTTTGAGGCGGCCGAAGCGTCTGAAGCGCTGGCGGAGCGCGTCCGCGGGGCGTGAGCGCGGCCGGGCAGCGGGCCGCCGCCGTGGACGTGGCCCCGCGACGCGCCGCCTCAGCCCGCTACACGAGCGACGGCACGGCGTCCTGGGATTCGAGCTCCGCGAGGTCAGGCTCGGTGTTGGCCATCGTCCAGCCGACCCAGAAGGTGAGCGCGCTGACGACGCCCACCGCCGTGATCACGGGCAGCGCGATCACCAGGTAGCTGCGCCGCATCGCGCCGACCAGCACGATCAGCATCTGCAGCGCGGATAACGCCATCATGAACATGCCGAGCTGGCGTGAGCGTCCCATGGTGCGACCTCCCTGCTGTTACGTGCTGCTCGTCGCCTTCCGCAGGTCGGGCGGGAGCAGGTTCGGGATGCTGTCCTCGATCGGGTAGCGTTCATCGCACTTCGCGCAGTAGAGCGTCCCGGAGACCACTTCGTCGTCCTTCTCTTCGTCGATGGTGAGGGTGAGCTCGCTCTTGCACATGGGGCAGGCGAGGATCTCCATCAGGTCCTTGCGCATGGGTTTCCTCCCGGCTGCTTGGCGGTACGGGTCTAGGGTACAGCGTCGGGCGGCCCTGTTGGAAGCGCGTCGCAGGCTCTCTCGCGCGCGCCGGGGCGGGCGGCCGGGGATCCTGCTGGGCCGTCGACCGAGTCCCGGGCCGCCGTGTGCGGCGAGGCTGGGAAGCACGCGGGCCATGGCCCCTCTGCCGGCGTTCCGCGCCGGTCCAAGCGCGTATCCGGAATCCGCTATAGTTGCCGCATGGACGCGATCTTCGCCCGCCTCGGTGTGACCGACCAGCAGATCGGGGCTTTCTGCCGCAAGTGGGACATCGTGCGGTTCGAGCTGTTCGGGTCGGTGCTGCGTGACGATTTCGGGCCGGAGAGCGACGTGGACGTGCTGGTTACGTTCGCGCCAGATGCACGCATCGGCCTCTTTGCCCTCGTGCGCATGCAGGACGAACTCAGCGATCTCCTTGGCCGGGGCGTTGACCTGGTAGAGCGAGAGGCTGTCGAGGAGAGTTCGAACTGGATTCGTCGCAAGGCCATCTTGAGCTCCACCCGCCTGGTGTATGCGGCAGCCTGACGAAGCTGTCCTGCTGGACATGTTGATCATCGCGCGCCGTGTTCGCGACAAGGCGCAGAGCGTCACGCGCGCCGAGTTCGATGCTGACGAGGATCTCCAGCTCGCCCCGACGCACCTCATTCAGATCGTGGGAGAGGCGGCGAGCAGGGCGAGCGAGGGCCTTCGCGCTGCGTACCCGGACCTCCCCTGGGCGCAGATCATCGGGATGCGGCACCGGATCGTCCATGATTACCTTCGCGTCCGCGCGGAGGTCGTATGGGAGACCGCGACGGGCGACATCCCGCCGCTGATCCAACTCCTCGAGCCGTTGCTCCCGGACGCACCAGCGGAGCCGACGTGACCCTCTCCCTCTCGACCATGTGGGCGCAGCAGGAGCGGTTCGTGCGGGACATGCACGCCTTCGTGCGCGAGGCGCTGGCGCTCGGCTACGACGCGGTCGAGGTGAGCCACTCGACGCCCGAGGCGCCGTTCGATCGGCTGCTTAGCTACCCGGAAGCGCCGATCTCGTCGGTTCACGCACCGGCGCCGCTCGTGCGCGACGGCGACGGGCGCGCGAACAGCGCGCTGAACCTGGCGGCGCTCGACGTCCGCGAGCGACGCGCCGCGATCGACGCCACGAAACATAGCATCGACCTGGCGCGGGCCGCCGGCGCGCGCTTCGTCGTCGTGCACCTCGGCGGCGTCGGCAATGCCATGTCCGATGCCGAGCGCGAGCTGCGGCGGCTGTACGACAGCGGCACGCGCGAGGGTGAGCGCGTCGAGGAGCTGCGCGCGGCGTGCATCCGCCTGCGGCAGGAGCAGGCCGGGCCATGGCTCGAGGAGGCGGCGAAGACGCT
>JAKAMA010000169.1 GCA_021813085.1 Chloroflexota bacterium
CGCGAGCCCGACGGCACCGGCCACGTTCTCCGTGCCGGCGCGGCGGTTGCGCTCCTGCGAGCCGCCGACGGCCTGCGGCGCCAGCGGCGTGCGCTGCCGTACGTACAGCGCGCCCACGCCCTTCGGCCCGTAGAGCTTGTGCGCGGCGATCGACAGCAGGTCAACGCCCAACGCATCGACATCGAGGTCGAGCGCGCCTGCGGCCTGCACGGCGTCGGTGTGGACGGCGATGTGGGGGCCGTACGCCTTGACGATGCGCGCGACCTCGGCGACGGGCTCGACCGTGCCGGCCTCGTTGTTGGCGTACATGATGCTCACGAGCACCGTGCGGTCGTCGAGCGCCGCGCGCAGGGCGTCGAGATCGACGAAGCCCTCGCCGTCCACCGGCAGATAGGTGACGCGGAACCCCTCCTTTGCGAGCGCATCGCACGCGTGGAGGACGGCGTGGTGCTCGATGGCCGTGGTGATGATGTGGTCGCCGCGCCCACGGGCCGCCGTGGCGGCACCCCGCAGCGCCAGGTTGTCGGCCTCGGTGCCGCCGCTCGTGAAGACGACCTCGTTCGGCTTGCAGCGCAGGACGCCGGCGACGGTGCGGCGGGCGTCATCGAGCCCCTTGCGGGCCGCGCGCGCCTCCGCGTAGATGCTCGACGGGTTGCCCCAGGCCGATGTCAGGTACGGCAGCATCGCGCTGACGACGCGCGGGTCCGTGGGCGTGGTGGCGGCGTGGTCGAAGTAGATGCGGCGGTCCATCGCCTCATGATACCGCCCGGCACCGATGGGTCGTCAGCGCACGCGCGTATCGATGTACCAGGCGTTGACGTCGTGGAAGCGCGACGCCGGCGTGAAGAGCAGCGAGCCGGTGAACCCGTGCACGCGCGTGGACTGCACGTAGATCGACGCCGGCGCGAAGAGCGGGATCGACGGCATGTCGGCCAGGAAGTAGGCCTGGAACAGCGCGTAGAGGTCCTTGCGGCGCCGCGTGTCCGTCGTCTGCCGCGCACGCTCCAGCACGTCGTCGATGCGGGGGTCGGCGTAGCTCGCAAGGTCCCGGCCGGGCGGCGCCACCTGGCTGCTGTGCCAGAAGGGGTACGGATCGGGGTCGGCGCCCGGGTCGACCACGGCGAGGGCAGCCTGGAACTTGCGCGGGAGCAGCACGCCGTTGACGAACGACGACCCGTCGAGCGGCTGCACCCGTACGGCCGCACCGATGGCGACCCACTGGCGCGCGATCTCGTTGGCCAGCGCGACGGAAGCAGCATCGTTCGCCGTCGCGAGCGTGAACGAGAGCGACACGTCGCCCTTGCGGCGGATGCCGTCGCTGCGCCGCGCCCACCCCGCCTGTTCGAGCGCGGACGCCGCGGCTCCCGGGTCGAACTTTGGGCCGTCCATCTTCGTAAAGGCCCAGGAGTCCGATGGGATGCCCGCCACGACCGGGACGCCGTAGCCATTGCCGGCGCTCGCGATCAGCGCCCGCACGTCGATCGCCTGGCGCAGGGCCAGGCGCACGTGCGGGTCACTGAAGACCGGCAGGCGCGTGTCGAGGTAGACGATCTCGAACGCCGTGCCGGTGAGGGCGTGCGTGGTATAGGCCGCGTTCGCCCGCAGCACGTCGAGCTCCGCCCGCTCCAGGCCGGCGCCGAGCAGCGCGCCATCGATGCTCCCCTCGCGGAGCGCGGCGAGCAGCGCGCCCTGGCCGGCGAAGACGCGGAACTCGAACGTACTGATCTTCGGCGGGCCGAGGTAGTACGTCGGGTTGCTCTCGAGCGTGACGCCGCCCTCGCCGCCGCTCTTGAACGCGTACGGCCCGGTGCCCACCGGGTGCGCGTTGAACGGCGCGTTGAAGAGCTGGTCCGCGGTGAGTCCGCCGAGCAGGTGCTGCGGCAGGATGCCGACGGTGAGATAGGAGAGGAACGGCGCGTACGCCTGTTCGAGCTTGAACTCGACCGTCTGCGGGTCGCGCGCCGTCACCACGACCCCCTGCATGACCTGCGCCAGCGCCGGGTCGCCCTTGAAGTTCGGGTCGGCGATCGCACGGAACGTGAACACGACGTCGTCGGACGAGAACGGCTGGCCGTCCTGCCAGGCGAGCCCCGGGCGCAGGTGGAAGATGTAGCTCTGACCGTTGCCCGTGATCTCCCACCGCTGTGCGAGGTCCGGCTGCGGCGTGCCGTCGGGCGAGAGCCGCACGAGGCCGCTGAACACGAGCGATGCGACGTCGGTGTCGGTGGGGTTGGGGCCGGCGAAGAGGGGGTTGATGCGGTCGGTGGCACGCGTGACGCCCTCCACGTAGCGGCCGCCGCTCGCGGGCACCGCCTCGCCCCGGGGTTTGGCGAGAATGAAGTAGGAGACGATGGCCACCGCGGACACACCGACCACCAGCGCGATGAAGAAGGGCCATCGCGTACGGGTGGGCGTCACGGGGGAGCCTCCGGAGCGCGGGAGGCGTGCGCTATGGGTGGAGGGTGGCGCGCACGCCCCAGGCGGAGATGGCGAGGAAGACGATGGCGAGCACGATCGTGAGCTGGAAGAGCGTCTTCTCGACTCCGCGCCGGGTGCGGAACGAGCTGCTGGTGCCGCCTCCCAGCGCCGTGCCGATGCCCGAGCCCTTGGCCTGGAGCAGGATCACGACGGTCAGCACGATCCCGACCAGGATCTGGGCGATGTTGATGTAGTCGACGAACTTCACAGCGGCACCTCTCGCGTGTCCGCCACAGTAAAGCACATCGGGCAGCGAGATGCGAGTGCGGGCAAGCCCAATGCGGAGCGGCGGGCGACGCTCATTGCCGTGGGCAAAAAAGAACAGGAGCCGCGGCATGCCGGGGACTCCTGTCACTCACCGTTGCGACCAAGCAACAGTGAGGTGGTGCCCCACCGTATCGCCGGGCCTGCGGGTTGTCAAGCGCCTCTCAGGTTCCCTACGCTGCCGGGATGCCGGAGCGTATGGCGGTATTCATCGATGGCAGGAACGTGCACTATGGCCTGGTGCGCCTGGGCTGGCCGCGGGAGTACGACGTCAAACGACTCGCCACCGCGATCAGCCATCACTTCAGGCTCGGAACCGTCCGATACTACAACGCTACGCCGCTGCTGCGATACACGCCCGAACCCGAGTATGGCCGGCAACTGCGATACTACGCGCACATCGAAGCGCAGCCCGGCGTCCTCTTCCGCAAGGGTTACCTGAATGATGCCGGCCCCAAACCCGTCGAGAAGTTGGTCGATGTGATGCTTGCTCTCGACCTCGCCCTTGGCGCCGTTCGCGACGAGTACGACGTGGCGGCACTCGTGTCGGCTGACGCCGACTTCGCCGCGGCCGTGGTGGAAGCTCAACTGGTGGGCAAACGAGTCATCAACTTCGTGTTCCGCAACAAACGTTCATTCCGGCTCGCGGACATCTGCGACGAAGTGCGATTCCTCAAGCGCGCCCACTTCATCAAAGCAGACTGCTAGTGCTGGCGGCAGCGGCCGTCTCGCCCGCAAGCCGGTCATCCTCCCGCAAAGTCCGCCTTGATGCGCCGCACCAGGTCCGGGTCGCGCGCGATGTCGACGCCCGTCATGGCGAGCGCCTCCGCGGCCTGGAGCATCGACTCGTGCGCGGCGTCCGTGATCGCGGCGGCGGTGAACTCCGGCGTGTGGTTGAAGATCATCTGGCCGACCCCGAACGTCGGATGGATCGCGGGCACCGCCTGGCTGACGTTGCCCATGTCCGTGCTGCCCGTCGAGACGTTCTTCAGGTCGACGAACTGGCGGCCCAGCGCCTCGCCGTTGCGGCGATAGGCTTCGGCGAGCGGCCGGTTCGAGCGCAGCGGCGCGTACTCCAGATCCTCGTGCCAGTCGACGGTCAGCGCGCAGCCCGTGGCGCTGGCGCCCGCCTCGAAGCAGCCCTGCACGCGCCGCTTCAGCTCCCGCAGGTACTCCGGCTGCTGCGCGCGGACGTAGAACGTCGCCGCGGCGTAGTCCGGCACGATGTTGGCGGCCGCCCCGCCGTGCGTGATGATGCCGTGCAGCCGCGCATCGCGCCGGATGTGCTGGCGGAGCTGGGCCACGGCCTGGTACGCGGTGACGACGGCGTCGAGCGCGTTCACGCCCTGCTCGGGCGCGACCGAGGCGTGGACGGCGCGACCGCGGTACACCACATCGACGTGGGCGACGCCAAGCATCGGCGGGTCCGCGAAGTCGACGGGCATCGGGTGGGCCATCATCGCCACGTCGACGTCCTGAAAGGCGCCGCGCGCGAGCATCATCACCTTGCCGCCATAGTGCTCTTCGGCCGGCGTCCCGAGGATCACGACCCGGGCTTCGGCGGGGTCGATGGCGGCGATCAGGCCGATGGCCGCGCCAACGCCGGCCGTCGCGATCAGGTTGTGGCCGCAGGCGTGTCCGATCTCCGGCAGCGCGTCGTACTCGGCGCAGATAGCGATGGTGACCGGGCCGTGGCCCCAGACGCCGCGAAACGCCGTCTCGAGCCCGAAGGCGCCGACCTCCACCCGCTCGAAGCCGTGCGCCTCGAGGAACGGCACGAGCTGGGCGACGGCGTGGCGCTCGTTGAGGGCGAGCTCGGGGTGGCCGTGGATCTCGCGCGAGACGCGCACCAGCTCCCCGGCGGCGGCGCGGACGGCCGCGCGGGCCCGCTGCTTGCCGGCTTCGATCGCGCTGACGGCCATGAGACACCTCCGGTGCGGCGATTCTACCGCGGCCGTGGACAGCGCGGCAGCGCGCGTGCTTCTAGGCTTCCTGCCGGAAACGCCTGCGGTGAAACCCTGATTCCCGTGCGGCTGCCGTTCATCCATGCTGGCCACGGCCGATCACTCAGGCAGACCGAACACCACAGATGATGGAGGCTCCATGCCGGACGCTCAGCAGGCCACCGGGCTCGAACAGGAACTCAAGCAGGCGTTCGACGGCCTGCACGACGCGCTTCAGCGGGCATCGGAAGCGACGGCCGCACTGAGCGCGCTCGCGCCGCGGGTGCGGGCGATCAGCGACGTCTTCGACCAGATCGAGGCGGCGGTGCACGAGGGCCGACGCCAGATCGCCGGCGCCTCGGCCGCCATCGGCGGCACGCAGGGGCACCCGGCGGCGATCACGCGGCCGACGCTGGTCGCGCCGGCCGCCGATGTCCGGCCGCAGCCCGCGTCCGCGACGCCGGGGCCAGAGGCGTGGCCGGACCTACGGGCCGGCGAGGAGACGACGGGCGCCTTGCCCGCAGCACCGACGCTGCTGCAGGACGCGATCGCGCAGCCCGGCGACCTGGTGTCGTTCCGGCTCGAGTTCGAGAGCCGCTCGGGGCCGCTCGACCTGCGCGCCGTCGACGACGCGATCAGCGAGCACCCCGCCGTGCGGGACATCGCCCTGCTCGACTACGACGGCCACAAGGCCACGCTCAAGGTCTGGATCGAAGGCGGCGCCAGCCCGGCCGGGGTCCACGCGGCGATCCGCGATCACGTACAGACGCTCTTCCCGCCGGAGGACGACGTGACGGTGGTGGCGCTGGAGGACGCGGCGTAGCCGCTACCCGGCCCCGCCCCGACAGACGGCAGACGCCAGAACCCATGCCGCCGGGCGGCACCACCGCGAGCATGAAGCTGCGCGCCCACCCGTAGCGCGGGCGTTCCAGCGTTCGTAGCGCGGGCTTCCGGTGATGTTCGTCCAACGGCGGTGGCGCCAGCGCGCCGTGACTGGCTGCTCTCTGCGCTGTTCTCTGCGCTACGGCGTCCGCTACGCCACCTGCGCCTGCGCGTCCGGGTCGTACATGCGGCGCTCGGCGGCGGCGAACACGGCGTCGGTCGTGGCGCCATCCGCCGGGCAGGTGGCCCAGCCGGCGACCAGGTGCAGCTCGAGCCCGGGCACCGGGCGGCCATCGAGGCGCACCTCCTGCGCGGAAGCCAGCAGGCGGCGGGCGGCGGCCGCGGCGC
>JAKAMA010000170.1 GCA_021813085.1 Chloroflexota bacterium
CGCCAGCGGCGCCTGCCGCGCCCCGTCGCGGCCGTCGAGGCGCGCGCCCATGCGGCGCAGCGGCTCGACGACGCGCCCCATCGGGCGCGCGCGGAGCGAGGCGTCCCCGCTGAGGACGGCGTGGAACGGCTGGCCGGCGAGCACACCGCACATGAGGCGCATCGTCGTGCCGGAATTGCCGCAGTCGAGCACCTCCGCCGGCTCCCGCAGGCCAGCGAGTCCGCGCCCGCCGACGTGCAGCACCGGCGTCTCGCCCGTAGCGTCGAGCGTCGTCTCGACGCCGAGGGCGCGCAGGACGCGCAGCGTCGACAGGCAGTCTTCGCCGGGGAGGAAGTTGTGCACGACCGCGTCGCCCTCCGCGAGCGCGTTGAGGATGGCCGCCCGGTGCGAGATCGATTTGTCGCCGGGTACGGCGATGGTGCCGCGGAGACGGCGCGCGGGCTGGATCACGCGGTCCATCAGCGGCGCTTCTCGTCGACGCGCGCCTCGGCCTGGCGGATCGCTTCCTCCTGCTTGCGCATCATGCCCGCGATCTTCGACCCCAGGAGGAGGTCGGCGAAGTGGATCTTCTCCATCGGCTCGCTGACATCGCGGCGCGGCGCGCCGTTGGTCATGTAGTTGTCGCGCTCGAGCTGGGCGCGGGCGAAGGCTTCGATCACCCGCTCGCCCTGCTCGGAGCGGATGACCTCGCGGAAGCGCTCGATCTCCTGCTCGAAGCGGTCGAGCCAGTGCAGCAGGTTGGCGCGGTTCGTCGCGATGATGTCGTGCGCGAGCTCCGGCGAACCCGACGCGAGGCGCGTGGTATCGCGGAAGCCCGACGACGCGAGCTGCGCCAGCTCCGGCCAGGCGGCGCTGCCGAAGGCCGTCGAGAACAGCGCCGACGACACGATGAGCGGCAGGTGGCTGATCGCCGCGACGTAGCTGTCGTGCTCCTCCGGGTCCATGAACACCGGCCGCGCGCCGACGAGCTGCGCCATCCCGACCACCGTCCGCACCGACGTCTCGTCCGCGGCGAGAGAGGGCGAGATCACCCACGCCTTGCCCTCGAAGAGGGACGCCTCCGCCTCGTCGATGCCGGCCGTCTCCTTCCCGGCCATCGGGTGCCCGCCGACGAAGTGCACGCCGGCAGGCAGCAGCTCCTTCGCCCAGCGCGAGACCTCGCTCTTGGTGCTCGCGACGTCGGTGACGACCGCGCCATCCGCCAGCGCCGGCGCGATCTCGGCGAAGATGGCGCGGACCGCGATGATCGGCGTCGCCACCACGACGAGGCTGGCGCCCGCGGCGGCCTCCGCCGGCGTGTCGCATTCGACATCGATGGCGCCGGCTCGCTTGGCCTTCTGCACCGTCGCCCGGCTGCGCGCCGTGCCCGCGATCTCGAGGTCCGCGATCGCGGCGCGCTTCAGCGCGAGCCCGAGCGAGCCGCCGATCAGCCCGAGTCCGATGATGGCGATGCGTCGGGGCATGGCGCGCGCCTCCTAGTGTCTCTCCAACGCGATGTGCTGCCGTTCGCCTCGCCACTGGAAGCGAGAGTGGAACGGGACGGCGTCAAGGGGCGGATCGGTGCCGTCGTTCCTTCCATCTTCCACCCTCCACCGTCCAGCGTCCTGTGCGTCATCAACCTGCATCGGCACCTATGCCTCGTCCGCGGCCTGCAGGAGCGCGACCCGCGCGTCCGGCTGCGTCGCTTCCTGCTCGCGGATCATACGTACGACGTCCGCGTCGCCGCCCGCGCGGGCGACGATGGCGGCGCCGATCTCCGGGTGGTGGAGCAGGCGCCAGAACGCCTGCCGCCACGGCGCACCGTGCTCGCTCGCGATACGGGCGCGCAGCGGCGGCGCGGCGGCGCCGAGCAGCACGTGGGCGACGCGCTGCCAGAGCTGCACGCGGCCCTTGCCGCAATCGTGCAGGAGCGCGGCCGCGAAGAGGTGCGGGTCGGCGGCCCGCGCGGTGGCGCGCACCCGGCGGAACACGTCGATCCCGTGCTGCTGGTCGCGCACCGCCATCGACGCGAAGATCCGGCGCTGCGGCTCGTCGAGCCAGGCGTACGCGTCGTACCGCGCGCGCGGCGCCACCCGCGGCCGCAGCGCGCCGAAGAACTGCCGCAGGCGGTGCGCGGCGCGCGCCATCATCAGTGCACCCCCGTGAAGAGCGTGACGAGCCAGCCCACCGACGGCCCCAGGATCTGGGTGAGCGGGCTGTAGCCGACCACGATCGGCAGCAGGATCAGCAGCATCAGGATGCCGACGCCGTACTGCGCCGTCTTCGCGAACTCCTGCGACAGCTCGTCGGGCAGGAGGCCGACGGCGACCTTGAAGCCGTCGAGCGGATGCAGCGGGAGCAGGTTGAACACCCCGAGGATGACGTTGAAGTAGACGGCCGCGGTCAGGAACAGGCCGATGTACTCCGCGCGCGTCTGTACGTAGAAGTGCAGCACGCGCGGGTCGATGGAGAGCGGGTTGATGTACGGCACCCAGCCCAGCTTGATCGGGATGCCGAGGAGCCCGGCGGCGACGAAGTTGGACAGTGGGCCGGCGAGCGAGACGAGCAGCGTCGCGGTCTTGGGGCTCACCTTGAGGCCGAAGGGGTTGAACTGCACCGGCTTCCCCCAGCCGAAGCCGACGAACAGCAACATCATCGTGCCGGCGGGGTCCAGGTGGGCGAGCGGGTTCAGCGTCACGCGCCCCTGGCGGGCGGGCAGCGTATCGCCGAGGCTGTTCGCCGCGAAGGCGTGGCAGAACTCGTGGAAGGCGATGCCGATGAGCAGCGCGAAGACCGTCGCCGCCGCGAGCGTGAGGAAGAGCGCGAAATCCGAGCCGATGAGGTCAGCGTAGATGAAGATCAAGCCGTGTGTACCCTGCGTCCTTCTTCAGGCAGGATAGCATGGAGGGCGGCGGCCGCGGTGGCGCCGCAGGAGGGACGGCATGAGACTCGAAGGCAAGGTCGCGCTGATCGCCGGCGCCGGCGGGCGCCAGGGAACGACCGTGCCGCTGCTCTTCGCTCGGGAAGGCGCGCGCGTCGTGCTGGCGGGGCTCGACGGCGATGAGATCGGCCGGCTCGCGCGTCACATCCAGGAGGCCGGGGGCGAGGCGGCGCACCTCGAAGCGGACCTGACATCCGCCGGCGACGCCGAGGCGGCGGTGCGGCTCGCCGTCGATCGCTTCGGCCGGCTCGACGTGCTGTACAACAACACGGGCATCTACATCGCCGCCGAGTCCCGCGCAGGCGAGACGACGGAGCAGGACTGGGACCGGCTCCTGGCGGTCGACCTGAAGACGCACTTCCTCACAGCCCACGACGCGCTGCGGCAGATGGCGCGCCAGCGCTCGGGCTCGGTGATCAACATCGCCGCGGCGCGGGCGGCGCGGCTCGGCGGCAACATCGGCTACGCGGCGGCGAAGAGCGCGATCATCGGCATGACGAAGAAGATGGCGCGCGAGTACGCGCCGGACAACATCCGCGTCAACTGCGTCTGCCCGACGAACATCCAGGCATCGCCCGACCCGCTGGACCCGCGGCCGCCGCAGCGTGCCGTCGTCCGCGACGGCACGCCGGAGGACGTCGCGTACGCGGCGCTCTTCCTCGCATCGGACGAGGCGGCGTGGATCACCGGCATCGAGCTGGTGGTGGACGGCGGAGCGGAAGTGGCCGGCTGAGGCCGGCCCTCTCGACACCCCAACAACTGCCTATCGCTCGCCGGGGATGTGGAAACGGTAGCCGACGTTGCGCACCGTCTCGATGAACGTGTGCGTGCGGTCCTCGATCTTGCTGCGCAGACGCCGCACGTGCACATCGACCGTGCGGGCGCCGCCGTAGAAGTCGTAGCCCCAGACGCGGTTGAGCAGCGCCTCGCGCGTGAACACCTTCTCGCGGTTCGTCGCGAGGAAGCGCAGCAGCTCGTACTCCTTGTACGTCAGGTCGACGTGCGTGCCGGCCACGTACACCTTGTAGTTCGCCAGGTCGATGCGCAGGTCATCCGCCCGGAGCGTGTTGTCGCTCTCGATGCCGGACTTCACCCAGATGGCGCGGCGCACGCGGGCGACGACCTCCTCATCGGCGGCCGGGTAGACGATGAAGTCGTCGAAGCCCGCGCTGAAGTCGAGCCCGGACAGTTGCTCCTGCCGCACGACGGCCACCGACGCGACGCCGTGCGGCATCTCCGGCGACCGGAGCAGGTTGCGGACGGCGGGCGCGTCCGGCGCGCGGCCGAGCATGCTCACCAGCAGCACCGCCGGCGTCTCCTCGCGGGCGTCTTCGAGCACGCCCGCGAGCGCGGCGTACGCCACGGCGTACCCGGAGGCTTCGAGCGCCGCCGCCAGCGGCCGCATCTCTTCCGACGCATCGACCAGCAGGACAGAGTTCATCGCCGCAGCGCCCCCCGCGAATGAAGCGCAGTATAGCGGAGCAACGTTACGGCCGTGTGACGGTGGAGCCCCGTCTGGAGCGCAGCCGCCCCCGGCTGCGCCCGTCCGGGCGGAGCAACCTTACGGCTGCCTGACGCTGGGACCCCGCCTGGACCGCAGCCGCCCCCGGCTGCGCCCGGCGCACGGCGCCCCCGTCCGCACCTCCCGTGTGCGACGCACCGTCGCGTATAATCGCCCCAGCCATGACGCTCCAGACCAACACCCTCTACTACGGCGACAACCTGGGCATCCTGCGCGACTACATCCCCGACGCGTCGGTCGACCTCGTCTACCTCGACCCGCCGTTCAACTCGAACCGCTCCTACAACGTGCTGTTCAAGGAGGCCGGCGGCACATCGTCGAGCCCGGCCCAGATCGAGGCCTTCGAGGACACCTGGCACTGGGGCAAGGTCGCGCAGGACACCTTCGAGCAGATCGCCCTCCACGGCTCCGACGACACCGCCCGCCTGCTCAAGGCGATGGTCGACGCGCTCGGCCACAACGACGTCACGGCCTACCTGGCGATGATGGCCGTGCGCCTCATCGAGCTGCGCCGCGTCCTCAAGCCCACCGGCTCGATCTACCTCCACTGCGACCCCACGGCGAGCCACTATCTCAAGGTGCTCATGGATAGCATCTTCGGCGCGCGGCACTTTGTGAATGAGATCGCTTGGAAGCGCACCACAGCTCACAGTGATTCGAGGCAGGGCTCGCAGCACTTTGGGCGCACGCACGACGTGATCCTATTCTATCGACGTTCGGGCGACGCGACTTGGAACGCGCCCCACGAGCCCTACTCGCAGGAGTACAGCGACACGTACTACAAGTTCGTTGACGAGTCCGGTCGCCGATACTGGAAGGACAACCTGACTGCTGCGAAGCCTGGTGGGGACACCTCCTACGAGTGGAAGGGGATAAAGCCGCCAAAGGGCCGGTACTGGGCGTATTCACGGGCGAACATGGAACGGATGGACCGCGAGGGGCGAATCGTGTATTCCCGAACGGGCGTTCCCATGTATAAGCGTTACCTCGACGAGATGCTTGGTCGCCCGGTGCAGGACATTTGGGATGACGTCCGAGGGTTGGGGGGTCTGGGCAGCAAGAAGGAAGAGCGTCTAGGCTACCCCACACAGAAGCCCCTCGCGCTCCTCGAGCGCATCATCAGCGCATCCTCGGACGAAGGCGACGTCGTCCTCGACCCGTTCTGCGGCTGCGGCACCGCCGTCCACGCGGCGCAGAAGCTCGGCCGCCGCTGGATCGGCATCGACATCACCTACCTCGCCATCAACCTCATTGAACGGCGCATGAAGGACGCCTTCCCGGGCATCGCCATCAGGGTGGAGGGCGTGCCCGTGGACCTGCCGAGCGCGCAGGACCTCGCCGCGCGCGACGCGTACCAGTTCCAGTGGTGGGCCCTCAGCAAGGTCGACGCGGTCCCCGCGGGCGGCGACCGCAAGAAGGGCATGGACCGCGGCATCGATGGCATCATCCCCTTCGTCGAGCAGGGCA